>JAICUV010000073.1 GCA_025935655.1 Chloroflexota bacterium
GTTCGAGCGCTGCCCGGGCGAACCGGCCGTGGGCGAACCGGCGAAGCGGAACGCGCTGCGCGGGGCGGGCCCGGCGACGGCGAAGGCCCGGGCGAACCCGACGAGGCGAACCCCCGCCGCGCGGACGGGAGCGGGCACGACGTCCGCAGCCGCGCGGACGGGGTCAGACACGACGTCCCCAGCCGCCGCGATCTCGATCGCGGCCACCGTGCGATGCTCACCCCGCGGGGATCTCCCCCGCGATCCGGCGCACGACCGCCGCCGCCGCCTCGGCGTGGGCCTCGGTCGTGGCCCAGTTCGACACCGACAGCCGCATCGCACGCATCCCGTGCCACGTCGTCCCGCCCAGCCAGATCGAGCCGTCCTCCTGGATCGCGGCGACGACGGCCGCGGTCCGGGCGTCGCCCTTCGCCGCGTCACCGGACGGATCGTCGAACCGGACGAGCACCTGGTTGAGCACGACGTCGTTCAGGACGCGGACGTCGTCCAGGTCCGCGATCCCGGCGGCGAACGTGCGCGCGGCGTCGCTCGTCCGCCCGATCATCTCGGCCACGCCGGACCGCCCGAGGCTCCGCAGCGCCGCCCACACCGCGAACCCGCGCGCGCGGCGCGAGGACTCGGGAACCCAGTTGTACGGGTCGCGCTCGCCGCCCGAGGTCTCGACGTAGTACGCCGCCCCGAGCGTCATGGCCGCGTGATGGGCCGCGGCATCGCGCACGAACGACAGGCCGGAGTCGTACGGCACGTTGAGCCACTTGTGGGCGTCGGTCGTCCAGGAGTCCGCGTCACCCACCCCGTCGACGAGGTGCCGCCGGGCGGGGTCCGCCGCAGCCCACAGCCCGAAGGCGCCATCGACGTGGAGCCAGCCGCCGTTGGCGCGGACCGCCGTGACGATCGCCGGCAACGGGTCGAACGCCCCGGTGTTCACGTTGCCCGCCTGCGCGGTCACGAGCGCAGGGCGATCGAGGCCGGCGAGGACCCCGGCGAGCGCGTCCGCGCGCATCCGGCCCTGTTCGTCGGTCGGGACGCGGATCACGCGCTCGCGACCCATGCCCAGCATCTGGAGCGCGGCGAAGATCGTGACGTGCGACTCGTCGCTCACGACGACCGGGATCTCCGGCGCCCCGAACAGCCCTTGCCGCTCGACGTCCCACCCCTGCCTCGCAAGCAGCGCGTGGCGACCCGCCGCGAGCCCGGTGAAGGAGGCCATCGTGGCGCCGGTCGTGTAGCCGACGCTCACGCCTGCCGGCAGCCCGAACAGCTCCGCGAGCCACGCGCCGGCGACCTCCTCGGCGACCGCCGCCGCCGGCCCGATGACGTACAGCCCCGCGTTCTGGTCCCAGGCGCTGGTCAGCCAGTCCGCGGCCAGCGAGGCGGGCACGCCGCCGCCGATGACGAACCCGTAGTAGTTGGGGCCCGCGCTCCGGACGAGGCCGCCCTCGGCGTTCGCGGCGAGCTCGTCGATGACGGCCGCGGGGTCTGACGGGCCCTCGGGGAGCGGACCGGCGAACCGCGAGCGCAGCTCGGCAAGGCCCACGGTGGGGCGCACCGGTGTGTCGCCCAGCGCGGCGACAAAGGCGCGGGCGTGGACGACGGCGCGCTGGAGCGCCGCGTCGGTGGCGTCGGCGGACGGGATCGTGGGCTCGGCAGGCGCGGTCATGGGGACGTCTCCTGTGTTCGCGGCGGTGGGACGCGGGCGATCGGTGCCCGCATTCTGGTCCCCAGCGCCACGCACGTCATGGGGCAAAGGCGGTAGGCCGCTTGCACGTAACCCTTTAGATCAGCAAGATAGGTTACAGCGCGGCGGACAGCCTCCGCACGCCCACCAAGGAGTGCCGCCATGACCCACGACGACGTCACCCGCTGGCTCGACGCGTACATCGACGCCTGGATGACCTACGACCCGGACAAGATCCGTGGGCTGTTCAGCGAGGACGCGGAGTACCGCTACCACCCGTGGGACGAGCCGGTCCGCGGCCGCGAGGCGATCGCGGCGAGCTGGCTCGACGGTCCCGACGCGCCGGGGACCTACGCCGCCACCTACGGCGCCTGGGCGGTGGACGGCAACCGCGCCGTCGCCACGGGAACGAGCCGCTACGACGATCACACGCAGCGCCGCACCTACCACAACGTGTTCCTGCTGGAGTTCGGCGACGACGGCCGCTGCCGGTCGTTCACCGAGGTGTTCCTCCAGGAGCCCGACGCAAGGTAGGCCGAACGATGGTCCGAGCCCTGCGCCGGACACGAAGACGCGGCGACGACCCGGGGGCCGTCGCCGCGCGTGGAGCTGCGGCTACCTGAGGCTGACGGTCGCGGTGCCCGCGAGGGCGCCCTCGATCGCGTCGCTGCCGACGACCGCGCTGGACGCGGTGCCGGTGAAGTAGAGCGACACCACGCCGTCGGCGGCGTCCGCCGGGCTGAACGAGAACAGGTCCGCTCGGAACGAGTCGTTCACGATGCCGCTGACCTTGCCGTCCGCGAGGCGGATGGTGAAGTTGCGGAGCTCGAGCGTCCCGCCCACGCCGTTGACGTACAGGCCGCCGACGTGCTCGATCGTGCCGTCGCGGTAGTTGCCGGTGACGCCGAACACGGCGCCCCCGTCGAGGTAGCCGGGCTTCGCGACGCCGGCGAGGACGGACGCGGTCAGCGCGCTCGGGACGACCGTCGTGGTGCCCTTCCGCGTTGGGGCGGCGCTCACGGGGCCCGCGAGCGCGGTGAGGGCGAGGGCGCCGACGGCGACCGTCGTGGCGAGGCGTGCAGCGGTGCGCATGGGGATGGTTCCTCCGGGGATAGGGTTGGGGCGTCATGTGGTCGGTCCCAGCGGGCCCTGCCGGGTGTCCGTCGCCAACCCTTCGCGGGAGCCGCCCGATCGGATTGCCCCGCGTGGCGGCGCCCGGCCCTCGCGGTCCCCGCGGGGCGGCGTATCCTTCCGGTTCTCGCGGCCCGGCAGGGGCCGGGCTCCGCATCCCGCGCGCTCCCCGGCGCGCACGTTCGAGGAGGGTGACCGCGAATGTCCCGGATCGTCCGAGGCGCGCTCCTGCAGGCAAGCTGGACCGGCGACAAGGAGTCGATGATCCAGAAGCACGAGCAGTACGCGCACGAGGCCAAGGCGCAGGGCGCCCAGGTCATGCTCTTCCAGGAGCTGTTCTACGGCCCCTACTTCTGCCAGGTCCAGGACCCCGAGTACTTCGGCTACACCGAGTGGATCCCCGACGGCCCCACGACCCAGCGCATGCAGTCGCTGGCCAAGGAGCTGGGCATGGTCCTCGTCGTGCCGATGTACGAGGAGGACAGCCAGACCACGGGCATCTACTACAACACCGCCGCCGTGATCGACGCGGACGGGTCGTACCTGGGCAAGTACCGCAAGACGCACATCCCGCACGTCCAGGGCTTCTGGGAGAAGTACTACTTCCGCCCCGGCAACCTGGGCTACCCGGTGTTCGAGACCGCGGTGGGCAGGGTCGGCGTGTACATCTGCTACGACCGCCACTTCCCCGAGGGCGCACGGGCCCTGGGGCTCAACGGCGCGGAGATGGTGTTCATCCCGTCGGCGACGAGCCGCGGCCTGTCCGAGTACCTGTGGCGCGTGGAGCAGGTGAGCCATGCCCTCGCCAACGGCTACTTCGTGGGGACGATCAACCGCGTCGGCATCGAGCCCCTGGGCTCGGACGACTTCTATGGCCAGAGCTACTTCGTGGACCCGCGCGGCCAGTTCATCGGCGCCGTCGGCAGCCCCCACGACGAGGAGCTGCTCGTGCGCGACATGAACCTCGACGTGATCACCGAGGTCCGCCAGACCTGGCAGTTCTACCGGGATCGCCGCCCCGACCAGTACGGCGACCTCGTCCGGCCGTAGCCCGCGCCCGCTGGACATCCCCGCCATCGGGTATGATCCCGCGCGGCTCGGCTGCCCAGGAGGAGGGCAGCCGAGCCGCCTGATTCCCCGGGGGGTCGGGACAGGAGACCGCCCATGCAGTTCGGGTTCACGCTCAAGCCGGACCACTCGATCGATCGGACGCTCGCGCTCGCGACGCAGGCCGAGGCGGCGGGGTTCAGCCACGGCTGGCTGTTCGACAGCCACGTGCTGTGGCGCGACCCGTACCCGCTGCTGACGCTCATCGCGCAGGCGACGACGCGGCTGCGGCTCGGCACCTGCGTCACGAACCCGGCAACCCGCGAGCCATCGGTGACCGCGTCCACGCTCGCGGTGCTCGACGAGGTCTCGGGCGGGCGGATGGACCTCGGCATCGGCCGCGGCGACTCGGCGCGTCGCGTGCTGGGCAAGCCGCCGACCTCGATGAAGGACCTCGAGACGGCGGTCCACGTCATCCGCGCGCTGGTCGAGGGCCGCTCGATCGAGTTCGAGGGGGCGATGCTCGAGCTCCCCTGGGCGAGCGGCTACCGGCTCCCGGTGTGGATCGCCGGCTACGGCCCGGTCGCGCTCAAGCTCACCGGGCGGATCGCGGACGGCGCGATGCTCCAGATCGGCGACCCGGACCTCGTCCGCTGGTTCGTGAGCCAGGTGCGCGCGTCGGCGCGCGAGGCAGGACGCGATCCCGACAGCGTCGCCGTCATGGCGGCGGCCCCGGCGCACGTGGGCGATCTCGCCGACGGCCGGGACCGGACCCGCTGGTTCCCGGCGCTGGTGAGCAACCACGTCGTGGACCTCGTGAACAAGTACCCGCGCGAGGACCTACCGGAGGAGCTCACCCAGTACGTCCGCGACCGAGAGGGCTACGACTACCTCCACCACGCCGAGGTGGGCTCGTCGAACGCGCAGTTCGTGACCGACGACATCGTCGACCGGTTCTGCCTCGTGGGCTCCGTGGAGCAACACATCGAGCGGCTCCGCGCGCTCGCCGAGGCAGGCGTGGACCAGTTCAACCTCTACCTCATGAACGGGGACGAGGAGCAGCAGCTGGAGATCTACGGCCGGGAGATCATCCCGGCGCTGCGGGACATCGCGCCCACGCGCGCGTGAGCGGGCCGGTCACGGGCAGCGTCGCCCGCATCGGCATCGCGCCCGTCAAGGGGCTCGCGCTCGCCGCACCCGATGCGGTCGAGGTGACCCGAACAGGCGTCCACGGCGATCGCCGGTACGCGCTCCTCGACGCCCAGCACGGGCTCGCGAACGGCAAGCGGCTGGGCCCCCTCGTCCGGATCGTGCCCGAGATCGGCGACGACCCGGAGACGCTCGTGCTGCGGCTCCCGAACGGCTCGCGGATCGGCGGCGAGGTGACGCTCGGCGTTGAGGTCGGCGCGGTGTTCTACGGGTACGAGCGGCCCGCGCGCATCGTGGCCGGGCCCTACGCGGACGTCCTCAGCGAGGCGGCGGGGCAGCCTTTGACGCTCGTGCGCATGACCGGCGAGGGCACGGGGCTCGATCGCGCCGACGAGGGCGGGTCGGTCTCGCTCGTCTCCTCGAGCGCGCTCGCCGCGATGGCGGACGCAGCGGGGCTGGACGCGCCCGTCGACTCGCGCCGGTTCCGGATGACGTTCACGATCGCCGGCGTGGAGGCGCACGCGGAGGACGCGTGGCTGGGCCGCCCGGTGCGAATCGGCGAGGCGGTCGTCCGACCGGGCGGCAACATCGGCCGCTGCGCCGTCACCACGCAGGACCCCGACACCGGCATCCGGACCCTGGACACGCTGCGGCTCATCGCGGAGACGCGCGGCCACCTGCTCGCGACCGAGCCGCTCCCGTTCGGCGTGTGGGCGGAGGTCCTCGTCCCCGGGAGGGTCCGCGTCGGCGATCCCGTGGAGCCATTGCCGGACGGCTGGACCCCGGCGTGATCGACGGGGCGACGGCGGCGCGAGACGCCGTCCTCGTCGCGCTGGCGCTGCTCGGCGGCTACGTCGTCGGCTCGATCCCCATCCATCGGCTGGCCGGCACGGGAGCCGGTCCGGGCTGGGGCTTCCTCGCCCTGACCGTCCACCTCGCCAAGGGCGTCGTCCCGGTGGCCATCGGGATCGTCACCTGGTCGTGGTGGGTCGGCTGGGTCGCGGGGCTGGGGGCAGTCGTCGGCGCGTGCTGGCCGGCGTTCGGGCGGGCACGGGGCGGTGACGGCCTCGCGACGCTCTCCGGCGCCGCGTTCACGCTCGCGCCACCGGCCGGCCTCGTGAGCGCACTCGTCGCGCTCGTCGTGCTCGCGTCCGGCCGCCTCGCGGGTCGCGACCTGCCGGCCGCAGCCGTCGCCGTCGGCCTCGCCGCGTTCCCGGTGCTGTTCCTGGCCGTCGAGCAGGACCCGGCGCGGCTGGCCGCGCTCGTCGCGCTGTACCTCGTCGTGCTCGTGCGGGCACGAGCGACCCGCGGCGGCTGACGAGGCGACGAGCGGCACTGCCCGTCGACGACGCCCGGTGCCACGCTGGCGCAGATCGGAGGCGTGTGGCGATGCTCCTGGGACACTGGCATCACTGCGGGACCGCGGGCGCGGCGCTCGCCACGCACCTCCACGGGCGGGAGCTGGACGTCGTCCGGGCCGGCGAGTCGGCGCCGTGGCACTGGCGGGTCGCATCGCCGCACGGCGCCCTGCTCGCGGAGGGCGACGCCGCGTCCTGTGAAGCGGCCGAGGAGGCCGCAGAGCGCGAGGCGCTCGCCGTCCACCCACCCACCGAGGCGCTGATCGGGCGCCTGCTTGCCTGATCGCCGGCTGCGCTCCGGTGTCCGGGCGCACCGGCGTTCGTGCGGGCCGCGGCCGATCGGTCGGTGCGGTACGGTCCGGGCTCTTGCGGTGCGGGGTCAGGGGACGTTGGTCATCCTCGACCACCGGGCGTCCGCAGCGTGACACTGCGGGGGTTGGAGGTGTCCTGCATGCCGTCGCTGTCCCTGTTCAATCGCCGTGATCCCTGGTGGGAGTCGGACGGCCCCGCGGCCCGCCGTGCACGCCGCCGCCGGGGCGCGATGAATGCGGCGGCGTTCGCGGCCGCGCTCGTCGCGGTCGGGGCCAGCGCCCTCGCCTGGTCGATCCAGCTCGGCGTCGCCGGGGCGATCGGCATCCACGCGGCGCTCCCCTTGGGCTGAGCGGGCGGGCTCCCCTCCTCGCCCCGGTCGCTCGCCGACCGCATCGCGGACCCGCACCACACCGCCTCCGCGCGCCTCGCTACGATTGCCGCCACGTCACGCGGCCCACCGGCCGTCGCCCGCCCGGACCCTTCGGCACGCGAGGAGGCACGATGCGCACCCTGATCGCCAACGGCACCATCGTCACGGCCGACGGCTCGTACCGCGGCGACGTCCTCGTGGACGGCGAGACGATCGCCCAGGTCGGGGCGGACCTCGCGGGCGCCGGCGTGGCCGCGGACGAGACGATCGACGCGACCGGGAAGTACGTCATCCCCGGCGCCATCGACGTCCACACCCACATGGAGCTGCCGTTCGGCGGGACGTTCGCCAAGGACACGTTCGAGACAGGGACGCGGGCGGCGGCGTTCGGCGGGACGACCTCGATCGTGGACTTCGCGGTCCAATCGCGCGGCGCGAGCCTCCGCGCGGGCCTCGACGCGTGGCACGCGAAGGCCGAGGGCAACGCGGTCGTGGACTACGGGTTCCACATGATCATGAGCGACGTCAACGACGACACGCTCGGCGAGATGGACCAGCTCGTCGCCGAGGGCGTCCCGGACTTCAAGCTGTTCACGGCCTACCCGGGCGTGTTCTACAGCCCCGACGACCACATCTTCCGCGCGATGCAGCAGACCGCGAAGAACGGCGGGCTGATCATGATGCACGCGGAGAACGGCCCGGCCATCGATGTCGTGGCGGCGCAGCTGGTGGCCGAGGGCAAGACCGACCCCTACTACCACGGGGTCGCACGCTACCCGATCTTCGAGGGCGAGGCGACCAGCCGCGTCATCCGCCTCGCCGAGGCCGCGGGCGTCCCCGTGTACATCGTCCACCTGTCCGCCAAGGAGGCGCTCGACGCCGTCCGCGGCGCCCGGGATCGCGGCCAGCAGGCGTTCGCGGAGACCTGCCCGCAGTACCTGTTCCTGTCGCTGGACGACCTGGGCAACGGGTTCGAGGGCAGCAAGTTCGTGTGCTCACCCCCGCTGCGCGAGAAGGACCCGCACTGGCAGGAGCTGTGGACCGGCCTCAAGAAGGACGACCTCCAGGTGGTCTCCACCGACCACTGCCCGTTCGACTTCCACGGCCAGAAGGAGCTGGGACGCGGCGACTTCCGGAAGATCCCGAACGGGCTGCCGGGCGTCGAGGACCGGGTCGACCTGCTCCACGACGGGGGCGTGGTCGCGGGGCGGTTCTCGAAGGAGCGCTGGGTCGACGTGATCTCCACCGGCCCGGCCAAGCTGTTCGGGATGTACCCGCAGAAGGGGTCCATCACGGTTGGCGCGGATGCCGACCTCGTGGTCTACGACCCGAACCGCAAGCGGACGATCTCGGCCAAGACGCACCACATGGACGTGGACTACTCGTGCTACGAGGGCTGGTCGGTGCAGGGCGCCTCGGACGTCGTCCTCAGCCGCGGCTCGGTCGTCGTGCGCGACGGCGAGTTCACCGGCCGCAAGGGCCACGGCCGGTTCGTGAAGCGAGCGCCGGCCGACTACGCCCGGCTGGCGTAGGGGTCCACGCCCCCTTCAGAGGCCGACGTCCAGCGCAACGAGCCGCAGGGCGCGGGGCTCCGCGACCTCGACGATCCGCAGGGCCGCGCCCTCGATCCGCGTGCCGCGCACGGCCTCGGTCCAGTGGAAGCGCAGCGCTTCGGCCGACATGGGCGCGTCGGGGCCGGCCTCCAGCTCGACGGCCGTGACCGCGGCCGCGCGCTCCCCTGCCGCCGCCAGCGCGGCCTCGACGATCCGCTCGGCGATCGCGGCCTCGTGCATCAGGCGTCCAGCAGCTCGAGCACGACGGCTGCCGCGACCGGGATCGCGGCCGCGACCTCGGGCGTCAGCGTCACGGTGAGCTCGAGGACCCGCACGGCCTCGACGGTCACGAGCCCCACGTCGTCGGGCACGTCGGCGCCGAGCAGCCGCCCCGCCTCGAGCGCGGTGACGAGCGTCGCATCGTGTGCGGAGTCCACGTGGCCGGCCTCCCGACCGGGCAGCGAGTCGAGCCGCCGGCGGCGAACCGTGCCAGGGGGGTCGGCGCCCGTGACCAGCGCGTCGACGAGGACCGCGCGCGAGTAGCCGACCAGGTGCTCCATCAGCGTCAGGCCGCCGACCGCGAGCCGCTCCACGACGACAGGTGGGCGGGCATCGCCGCCGCGCGCGGGTCGCGCCGCCAGGCCCGCCTCCACGGCGTCCGCGACGAGCCAGCCGGCGGCGTCGTCGCCGAGGATCGGGTTGCCCAGGCCCACGACGATCGTGCGGCCCGGTCGCGCCTCCACGGACGTGGCCAGGGCGGCCGGATCAGCAGTGCTGGCGGCGCACATCGATCACGGCCCCGTCCGCGCCCCGGATCGTCACCTCGAGCGGCATCTCGCCCGGCAGCGAGTGCGTCGCGCACCCGAAGCACGGGTCGTACGCGCGGAACGCCATCTCGATCCGGTTGAGCAGGCCCTGCTCCACCGCGCCCCCGTGGATGAGCGCCCGCGCGGCGCGGTCCACGGACATCGTGATCGGCGCGTAGTTGTTGGTCGTCCCGACGATCAGGTTGACCCAGGTGATGACACCCTGTGCATCGGTCCGGTAGTGGTGGGTGAGCGTGCCGCGCGGGGCCTCCACGGTCCCGACGCCCTCCCCCACGATGCCGTCCACCCGCGTGCGCACGTGGTCGGAGGTGATCTCCGGGTCCGCGACGAGCTCCGCCATGCGCTCGGCCGCATACAGCAGCTCCACCAGGCGGGCCCAGTGCATCGCGAGCCGGCCATGGACCTGGGGCCGGACGCCACCCGTCGGCGGTGCGAGGGTCGCGAAGAACCGGTCTCGGGCCTCCTGGGCGCGGGGCGTCGCGATCCCGTCCGACACGTTGAGCCGGGCGAGGGGCGTCGCGCTGTAGACGCCCGATGCCTTGCCGTCCACGAACCCCCGCCAGCCGACCTTCCGCAGGTAGGGGAACTTGAGGTACGTCCACGGCTCCACGTGCTCGGCGATCCAGTCCGCGTAGTCGGCCGGGTCGTACTCGCCGTGGAGCTCGCCGTCGGGTGCGACCACGCGGACGCGGCCGTCGTACAGGACGAGGCGGCCGGCGCCGTCGACCAGGCCCATCGAGTACGTCTCGTGGCGATAGGTGTCGCCGGTGAGCATCTCGACATAGCCCGGGTTGCCCAGGATGAGGGTGTCGAACAGCTCGAGGCTGAAGGCCGCGAAGTCGACCATCCGGTCGGCGGTGTCGCGGATCTCGTCCCGCTCCTCCGCCGTGATGCCCTTGGTCATTCCGCCCGGGATGCTGGTGCACGGGTGGACGGCGCGCCCGCCGATGATCTCCACGACGCGATGACAGCGCCGCCGGGCCTCGATGACGCGCCCGCCGGCGTCGCTGCCCACGCGCTGCAGGACGCCCAGGAGGTTGCGCTCCGCGACGGGCGCGTCCGGGCCGACGATGAAGTCCGGCCCCGAGAGCGCGTAGAAGTGGGTGGTGTGGTCCGCGACGAAGAACGCGCTGTAGAGCAGCTCCCGCAGCAGGAGCGCCGTGCGCGGCGGCACGACCCCGTACACCGCGTCGGCGGCCTTCGCGGCCGCCATGTGGTGCGCCTCGGGGCAGACGCCGCAGATCCGGTTGACGAGGACCGGCATCTCCTCCACCGGCCGGCCGACGCAGAAGCGCTCGAAGCCGCGCAGCTCCGGCACCTGGAAGGCGGTGCTCGAGACCTCGCCCGCATCGTCGAGGAAGATCTCGATCTTGCCGTGGCCCTCGAGGCGGGTGATCGGGTCGATCGTGATGCGCGTCACCGGCGTCCTCCTGCGGCGCCCGTCGGGACGGGCTCGACGTCCGCATGCGACGCCTGCACGGGCGCCGGCGGCTCGGGCAGCGCGCCGGGGCGACCCACCCGCGCGCCGTGCAGCAGCGATCGGGCGAGCCCGAACCGGTAGGCACGGCCGACCGGGTCGACGTCCCTCCGGGGCGGCTCCCCGCCCTGGAACGCAGCCGGCCTCCCGCCGACGGATGTCGCTGGTGAGCGCCGACCCGATCCGATCTGTGACCAGCGTGGGATGCGATCGACGGCACGCCAAGTGCCGAGCGGCGCGATCTGGCGCGCCACAGGGCTGCGATCATGGATCCTGCCGGTCGCCGCATGCGCACGCCCAGGAGGCCCTCGATGTTCGTCACCCTCGTCCACATCCACGTCAAGCCCGACCACGTGGACACGTTCCTGGACGCCACGCGGGCGAACCACGAGGCCTCGATCCGCGAGGACGGCAACGTGCGCTTCGACGTCCTGCGCTCCGTGGAGGAGCCGCTGCGGTTCGTCCTCTACGAGTGGTACGTGGACGAGGCCGCGGCCCTGCGCCACAAGGAGACGCCCCACTACGCCGCGTGGCGTGACGCCACGATCGACGTGTTCGCGGAACCGCGCTACGGCGTCCGCTACGACGGCCTGTTCCCGGAGACGCAGGCGGGATGACCGCGCCGCCGCCCGGCCCGTTCGTGCTGGGCCGCCTGCCGCGGATCGAGTTCGGGCCGGGCACGTTCGCGAAGGTTCCCGCCATCGTCGCCGCGCACGGCTCCCGCGCGCTCCTCGTCACGGGCGGGCGATCGCTCGCGCGCTCGGGCCGGCGTGACGCGCTGCTCGAGGGGCTGGTCGCCGCGGGCGTGACCCCCCTCGCCGAGGCGACCGTCGTCGGCGAGCCCTCCCCCGCCCTCGTCGACGGGATCGTCGCGGCACACCGGGGCGCGGGAGTGGACGTCGTGCTGGGCGTGGGCGGCGGGAGCGTCCTCGATGCCGCGAAGGCGGTCGCGGGCCTGCTGCTGACCGGGACGCGCATCGCGGACCACCTCGAGGGGCTCGCCGGCTCCACGCCCTGGCCCGGCCCGTCCGTCCCGTTCGTCGCCGTGCCCACCACCGCGGGCACCGGCTCCGAGGCGACGCGCAACGCCGTCATCAGCGAGCGCGGGCCGGCCGGCTGGAAGCGCTCGTTCCGCGACGAGCGCCTCGTGGCCGCGGACGCCGTGGTGGACCCGGACCTGCTGGCGGGCCTGGGTCCGGTCTCCATCGCCACCAACGGCATGGACGCGCTGACCCAGCTCCTCGAGGCGTACGTCTCGCTCCGGGCGACGCCGGTGACCGACGCGCTCGCCCTTTCCGGCCTGGAGGCCGCGCGCGACGGCCTGCTCGCGTGGCACGCCGACCCCGAGGGGCCCGGTGCGCCGCTGGCGCGGGCCCGGATGGCGTACGCCTCCCTGCTGTCCGGGATCTGCCTCGCGCACGCGGGGCTAGGCGCGGTCCACGGCCTGGCGTCGCCGCTCGGCGCGCAGTATCCGGTCCCGCACGGCGGGGCCTGCGGGGCGACGCTCGCGGCCGTCACCGCCGCCAACGTCCAGGCGCTCGAGGCGCGCGAGCCCGGGAGCCCGGCCCTCGGCCGGTACGCGGTCCTCGGCCGCCTGCTCGCCCTCGTGCCGGCCACGACGCCCGACGACCAGGCGCGGGCAGCCCTCGTGACGACCCTGGCGGAATGGACGCGCCGCCTGGACGTGCCCGGCCTCGCCGCCTACGGCATCGACGACGCCGCGATCCCGGCCCTCGTCGCCGACGCCCGAGGCAGCTCGATGCGCACGAACCCGATCGTCCTCACGGACGACGAGCTGGCGGGGATCCTGCGCGCCTCGCGCTGAGGCGCCGGCCGCCCCGGCGTCGGGTCAGCGGGTCCGGGGGAAGCCCAGGTCGATGGCGCTCGTGGAGGGGTCCGGCCAGCGCGAGGTCACGACCTTGGAGCGCGTGTAGAACTGGATCCCGTCCGGGCCGTACATGTGGAGGTCGCCGAACAGGCTCGCCTTCCAGCCGCCGAAGCTGTAGTACGAGACGGGGACCGGGATCGGCACGTTGACGCCGA
>JAICUV010000169.1 GCA_025935655.1 Chloroflexota bacterium
AGCGTGTCGAGTCGCCTCGCGAGCTCGCTGTAGGTGACCGTGTCCGCGAAGTCGCCGCGGTGGTAGACGATCCGTTCCGCGAGGTCGTCCCACGTCTCCATGTCCACCGGCTGGACGCGGCTGTACTTGTCGAGCGAGTCCTTGAGCTCGGCGCGGAACGCCTCGTCGGTGTAGGGCCGGCGGCCGACGGCGACGATCGTGAACTCGTGGGGCAGGAGGTGGGTCCGCCACAGCTGGAACAGCGCGGGGAGCACCTTGCGATGGGACAGGTCGCCCGTCGCCCCGAACAGGACGAAGATCGCCGGATCGGGCACGCGCTCGAGGCGGAGGCCCTCGCGCAGCGGGTTCTCCAGCGTCTTCGGGGCGGTCGCCCGGCGCTTGCTCTCCGTCGCGAGCCGGAGGTCGCGCATCGTGCGCGGGGCATCCTTCCGCGGGGACGTCGGCGCGGGGGTGGGCAGCGGCTCCTTCGTCGGCGCCTCGACCGCCGCCGCGGGCGACGCCTCCTGCGCCGTTGCCGCCCGGGGCGCCTTCGCCGTCGTCATCGCCGCCATCCGCGAGCGAGCATCGTGGTGTGCCGCGCGCGGTGGCGGTCGACCGTGCGGCTCGCCCGGATGCCCACCGGTCGGACGCTCAGCCTCGCCGCCCCGTCGACGACGTACGACCTCGCGGCGCGCGTGGAGCGGGCTCGGGACCAGGCGTCGCGCAACGACGATCCCGGGTCGTTGCTGAACGTGAACCGGGGCGCGCGCGTGATCACCATGACCATGGTTCGTCGCCGGGGGCGGTGGCGGATCGGCTGGACACTGGCACGACGCACCCTCGTGGCTGGGGGATCGGGCGACGGGCGCCTATTCCGTCTTGACCGCGTGGCCACCGAACTCGTTGCGCAGCGCGGCCAGCACCTTGGCGCCGTAGGAGTCGTCCTGGCGGGAGCGGAACCGGGTGAGCAGGGAGAGCGTGATCACCGGCGCCGGGACGTCCTTGTCGATCGCCTCCTGCACCGTCCAGCGGCCCTCGCCGGAGTCCGCCACCCAGCCCTTGAGGTGGGTGAGGTCCTGGCCGTTCGTCTGGAATGCGCGGACCATGAGCTCCAGCAGCCAGCTGCGGACGACCGAGCCGTGCATCCACATCTCTGAGATCGCGGCCAGGTCCAGCGTGTAGTCGCTGGCGTGCATGATCTCGAAGCCCTCGGCATACGCCTGCATGAGCCCGTACTCGATGCCGTTGTGGACCATCTTCACGTAGTGCCCGGCGCCCGGAGCGCCCACGTGGAGGTACCCGCCCTCGGGCGCCAGCGACGTGAAGATGGGCTCGAGCGGCTTCACGTGCTCGTCCTCGCCGCCGACCATCAGCGCGTAGCCCACCTGGAGGCCCCAGATCCCGCCCGAGGTCCCCGCGTCCACGTAGCCGATGCCCTTCTCCTTGAGCGCGGCATGGCGGCGGACGTCGTCGTGGAAGTTGGTGTTGCCACCGTCGATGATCGTGTCGCCGGGCTCGAGGTGCTCCAGCAGCTCCTCGATCTGGGCCTCGGTCGCGTCGCCCGCCGGGACCATGATCCAGACCGCGCGCGGCTTCTCCAGCTTCGCGACGAGCTCGGCGATCGTGAACGCCGCCTCGGCGCCCTCGCCCGCGATCTCCCGGGTCTTCTCCGGCGTCCGGTTGTAGGCGACGATCTGGTGCTCATCGCGGAGCAGGCGGCGAACCATGTTCGCGCCCATCCGCCCGAGTCCGATGAAGCCGATGCGCATGGTGGGGATCTCCGTGGGCGGGGAGCGGCGGGGTGGTCGGTAGAGCATAGGACCCGACATCGCGTTTCGTGTTTCAGGACCGTCGCGAATCGACCGCGCGTCCCCCCAGTCAGCCCCCGGATGCGTCGTCGGCCGGTCCCATGGACTCGGCCTCGATGGCGAGGACCTTGCCCAGGCGGCGCACGTGGCGGGGCTCGCCGGAGAACGTGGCGCGGAGGAAGGCGAGCGAGCACTCGGCGGCCGGCTCGATGCCGATGACCCGGGCGCCCAGCGTGAGCACGTTCATGTCGTCGTGCTCCACGCCCTGGTGGGCGCTGTACGTGTCATGGCAGACCGCGGTCCGGATCCCGCGCATCTTGTTCGCCGCGACGGAGGCGCCGACCCCGGAGCCGCAGATCAGGATCCCGCGGTCCGCGCGACCCTGCTGGATCGCGAGGCCCAGGCGCTGGGCGAAGTCCGGGTAGTCGTCCTCGGGGTCCGAGCCGTCGCCACCCAGGTCCTGGAGCTCGTGCTCGCCCGCCGTGAGGCCGGCCAGCTTGGCGATGAGCTCGTCCTTGAACCGGGCCCCGGCGTGGTCTGCGGCGAACGCGACGCGCATCCTCGGCTCCTCGCTCAGTCGTGCCCGGGATCGCTGGACGACGTGCGGCCGGTGCCGGAGTCGCCGACGCCCAGCGTCGGGTGATCGCCGTGCGGGAGGCTGAGGGTCTTCTGGCGGCCGTGGAGGCCGTCCCGGACGACCCGGCGACCGACGTCCGCGACCCGCTCGGTCGTGAACCCGAACTCCTTGAAGATCGTCCCCGCCGGGGCGCTCGCGCCGAAGTGGTCGATGCCGATGATGGCCCCCTCGTCGCCCACCCAGCGCTCCCAGCCGAGCGAGACCCCGGCCTCGACGGACACGCGCTTCCTCACCGCGGGGGGCAGGACGCGGTCCCGGTACGCCTGGTCCTGCGCGTCGAAGCGCTCCCAGCACGGGAGGCTCACGACGCGGGTGGGGATGCCGTCGGCCTCCAGCGCGTCCGCGGCCGTCGCGCACAGCTGGAGCTCCGAGCCCGTGCCGATGAGGATGAGCTGCGGGGTGCCGCCGCTCGCCTCGCGCAGGATGTACCCGCCACGCCGCAGGCCCTCGCGCGCCAGCTCGGCCGTGCCCGCGAGCGTCGGCAGCTTCTGGCGGGTCAGGGCCAGGGCGACGGGCCCGACGGACGCACCCGCGATCGCCGGCCGCTCCACCGCGAGCGCCCACGCGGCCGAGGCCTCGTTCGGGTCGCCCGGCCGCACGAACCACAGGTTGGGGATCGCCCGGAGCGCCGCGTAGTGCTCGACCGGCTGGTGCGTGGGCCCGTCCTCGCCCAGGCCCACGGAGTCGTGGGTCCAGACGTAGGTCACGTGGAGGCCTGAGAGCGCGGCGAGGCGGACCGCGCCACGCATGTAGTCGCTGAAGGTGAGGAACGTGCCCGCGTACGGGAGGAATGCGCCGTGGTAGGCAATGCCGTTGGCGATGCCGCCCATCGCGTGCTCGCGGACGCCGAACCGGAGGTTGCGCCCGGCGTGCCCGGCCTCGAAGTTGTCGTGCCCGTTCGCCTTGACGTCGGTGAGGTTGGACTCGGACAGGTCGGCGGACCCGCCGAACAGCTCCGGCAGCGACGCCGCCAGGACCTGGATCGCGTCCTGGCTCACGTTGCGGGTCGCGGCCTCGGCGCCGGTCTCGAAGGCGGGGAGCCCCGCGTCCCAGCCGTCGGGGAGCCGGCCGGCGATCCGCCGCCGCAGCTCGGCCGCCTCGGCCGGGAACGCCTCCGTGTAGGCGGCCAGCGCGGCCTCCCACTCCGCCACCAGCGCCTTGCCCGCCGGCACCGCGCGCCGGAACAGCTCGCCCGCCTCGTCCGGGACGTAGAACGTCCTGTCCGGATCCCAGCCGTACGCCTCCTTGGTGAGGCGGACCTCGTCCGGGCCGAGCGGGGCGCCGTGCGCCTTCTGCGTCCCGTGCTTGTTCGGGGAGCCGTAGCCGATGACCGTGCGGACGGCGATGATCGACGGCCGCTCGTCCAGCGTGGCGGCCGTGATCGCCGCGTCGATCGCCGGGAGGTCATTGCCGTCGTCCACGCGCTGGACGTGCCACCCGTACGCGGCGTACCGCCCCAGCACGTCCTCGGTGAACGCCCAGGCCGTCGGGCCGTCCAGCTGGATCCGGTTGTCGTCGTAGAGCGCGATGAGCTTGCCCAGCTGGAGGTGGCCGGCGAGCGAGCTCGCCTCCGCGCTGATGCCCTCCTGGAGGTCGCCGTCGGAGCAGATCACATACGTGCGGTGGTCGATGAGCTCGTGGCCCTCGCGGTTGAACTCCGCCGCGAGCCGCCGCTCGGCAATCGCCATGCCCACGGCGTTGGCGAAGCCCTGGCCCAGCGGGCCGGTCGTCGCCTCGACGCCTGGGGTCAGCCCGTACTCCGGGTGGCCCGGCGTCAGCGAGCCCCACTGGCGGAACGACTCCAGGTCGTCGAGCGTGAGGCCGTACCCGGTGAGGTGGAGCAACGAGTACAGGAGCATCGACGCGTGGCCGGCGCTGAGCACGAACCGGTCGCGGTTCGGCCAGGCGGGGTTGGACGGGGCGTGGCGGAGGTGGCGGGTCCACAGGGCGTACGCCATCGGCGCCATGCCCATCGGCGCGCCGGGATGCCCGGAGTTGGCCTGCTGGACGCCGTCGATCGAGAGGGTGCGGATCGTGTCGACCGCCAGCTGGTCGAGCTGGTCCGTGGCGGTGGTCATCGCTGTCTCCGGGTTCGCGGGACGCTGGGCGGACCGGCGCGACCGGTGGGGTGGCGCGCGCGGCGCGGCGCGTGCGGCCGCGAGCCACCATCGTACCCCGCACCGGTCGCTAGACTCTGCGCGATGCCGAGACTCCCCGGTCCACGCCGCCTCGCCGCGCCCCGTCGCCGCCCGGTCGCGGCCGTCCACCCGGCCGTCGTGGTGCTCGGCGACCTCGTGGTCGACGTGATGTTGCTGCCGGCGCGCGACCTCGAGCGCGGCACGGACGTCCCGGGCAGGGTCCGGTTGCGCCAGGGTGGCAGCGCCACCACGACCGCGCGCTGGCTCGGGCGCCTCGGCGCCCGGAGCAGCCTCGTGTGCGCGATCGGGCGGGACGCGGTCGGTCGGGCGCTGGTGACGGCGGTGAGCGGCGACCGCGTCGTCGTGCGGGCCGTTCGCGTCGCGGGCGCGCCCACCGGCCGCATCGGCGTCCTCGTGGAGCCTGGCGGCGAGCGGTCGTTCGTGCAGGACCGCGGGGCCGCGCTCCGCCTCCGGCCCGAGGACCTCAGGCCCGAGTGGTTCGCCGGCGCCGACGCCGTCCACCTCCCGGCCTACTCGCTGCTCGACCAGCCGCTGGGCCTCGCGGGCATGGCGGCGACGCGGCTCGCGCGCGAGGCGGGGGCGCTCGTGACGCTGGACCTCAGCTCCACGGCGCCGCTCCTGGCGAAGGGACGCCGCGCGGCGCTCCAGCTCATCGAGCAGGCGCAGCCCGACCTGATCTTCGCGACGAGGGACGAGTCGCGCGCGCTCGTGGGCTCCAAGAAGGACGACGAGGCGCTGCTCGACCTCGCCCCGATCGCCGTCATCAAGCGCGGCCGCAAGGGCGCGACCGTCCTGGCCCGCGACGGCAAGCGGGCGCTCCGGTTCGAGATCGCCACGACGCCCATCAAGGCGGCGGACACCACGGGCGCGGGCGACGCCTTCAGCGCCGGCTTCCTGTACGGCTGGCTCGACGGGCGCCGCAAGGGCCTGGCGCCGGCCGCGGCCGTCCAGCGTGGCGCGGTCGCCGGGAACCAGGCCGCGCTGCGTCACCTCTCGAAGCCGCCGACCGAGCTCGCGCTCGGCTGAGCGGGTCGGCGCTAGGCGCGCACGAAGCGGTCGAACCAGTCGAGGACGCGCGTCATGCGGTCGATGCGGCGGTCGATGCGGCCGCTCGCCTGGACGACGTGGTACTCCTCCGGGTAGAGCACGTACTCGACGGTCCGCCCCATCCAGCGGAGCGTGACGAAGAACTGCTCGTTGTCGCCGGACGGGCAGCGCTTGTCCGCCTCCGCCTGGAGCATCAGCAGCGGCGTGTGGACGTTGCCCACGTGGCGCAACGGCGACTGGCGCCACAGGTGCTCCACGCCCTCGGGCGTCGTGGGGTCGCCCATCCGCGCGGCGCGGCAGTACTCGGGGCCGGAGTCGCTGTTCGCCCAGGCGCCCACCTGGTTCGTGACGCCGTTCTCGGACACGGCGGCCCGGAACCTGTCGGTCGTCCCGACGAGCCAGTTGACCATGAACCCGCCGTACGACAGCCCGAGCGCGCCGAGGCGATCCGGGTCCGCGAGCCCGAGCTCGATGACGTGGTCCAGCGCCGCGTGGACGTCGTCGGCGTCCGGGCCGCCCCACTCGCCGAGCTGGGGCGCGATCCACGCGCGGCCGTACGAGGCCGAGCCACGGATGTTCGGCAGCACGACGCGGTAGCCGCGGGCGCACAGCAGGACGACCTCCAGCGACGGGGCCGGGGCCCATGCGCCCAGCGGGCCGCCATGGACGTCGACGATCGTCGGCAACGCCTCGTCACCGGCGCCGGCGGGTGAGGCGATCCAGGTCTCGATGGGCCCGCCGGCGCCAGGCGCCTCGACGACCCGCATCTCCGGCCAGGCCAGGCCGTCGATCCACGAGGAGCCCATCGTCGTGACCGCTCGCAGCGACCCGCCGCTGTCGACGACGCACAGCTCCGGCGGTCGCGCGCCGACCGCCGCGAGGACGGTGACCCGGCCGGCGCCGACCGCGAGCGACTGGGCCATGACGTCGCCTGCCGCGAGCCGCTCCGGCTCGCCGATGGGCCGCCCGGTCGTCGGGTCGACGCAGAAGCGCCACGGGTGGGTCCGGCCCCGGTCCGTGACGAGCGCGACGATCGCGTCGCCGTCCCAGGCCGGGCCGGGTCGCGAGTCGACCATCCAGCCGGTGAGGTCCGTGTCCGCCCACTGCCCCACGGGCCGGTCCAGGGCCGGGGCGATCGCGACGGCCGGGGCGGACTCGTCCGCGCGGCCGACGTACAGGGCGGGCGACAGGTCGTCGAAGAAGTCCGGGTCGTCCACGCCCACGCCGGCGATGAGCACGCAGTCGCGCGAGTACACGGGCCGGCTGACCGGCCCGCGGAGCGCGAGGATCTCGCGCGGCTCGCCGCCGACGGCGCCGGCGCCGGCCGCAGCCGCCACCTCCCAGATCGAGGCTCTCGGGGTGCGATCCGCGTCCGGCCGCGGATCCGCGACGAAGGCGATGGCGCGCGAATCGGGCCGCCACGCGATCCCCGACACGCCACCGTCGATCGTCGTGAGCTGGCGAACCTTCGCGCCGCGGTGCGCGGCGACGACGAACAGCTGCGACCGCCGGTCGAGGTAGTCCTCCTCGTCCCAGCGGTAGTCGATCGTCGTGACGTGCCGGGCGCGCGCCTGCTCCCCGCGCTTCGGCTTCGGGCCGACGAGGAAGCGCTCCGGGCCCGTCTCCGCCGTGAACGCGATCGTCCGGCCATCCGGGGACCAGGCGAGCTCGCCCGGCGACAGCTCGCCGAGTGCGAGCACCTCGGGTTCGCCGCCCGCGAGGTCGAGCAGCATCAGCACGGGATCCTCGGCGCCCTCCAGCGTGCGCGTGAACGCGACGCGGTCCCCGTGCGGCGACACCCGGGGCCGCTTGTCGCGGCTCGCCCCGTTCGTGAGGCGTCGCGGCCGGCCGCCGTCGAGCGGGACCTGCCACAGGTCGGAGACGTAGCGGTCACCGGTCACGGTCCGCCGCGAGACGACCGCGAACGACCCGTCGGCCGCGAC
>JAICUV010000040.1 GCA_025935655.1 Chloroflexota bacterium
AAGTCGGGGCCCTTGACGATCTTGCACAGGTCGTCGTTGGTGATCTCCGGGTTGTCGATGAGCGCGACGACGGCGTCCGAGACCTCGCCCAGGTGGTGCGGCGGGATGTTCGTGGCCATGCCCACGGCGATGCCCGACGAGCCGTTGATCAGCAGGTTCGGCAGCTTCGCCGGGAGGACCGTCGGCTCCTTCTGGGTGCCGTCGTAGTTGTCCGCGTAGTCGACGGTGTCCTTGTCGATGTCCGCGAGCATCTCGGAGGAGATCGCCGTGAGCCGCGCCTCCGTGTACCGCATCGCCGCCGCGGAGTCGCCGTCGACGGAGCCGAAGTTGCCCTGCCCGTCGACCAGCGGATAGCGCATGGAGAAGTCCTGCGCGAGCCGCACCAGCGCGTCGTACAGCGCGACGTCGCCGTGCGGGTGGTACTTGCCCATCACCTCGCCGACGATCGCCGCGCACTTCCGGTAGGAGCTCGTGTTGCTGAGCCCCATCTCCCCCATCGTGTACAGGATCCGGCGATGGACGGGCTTGAGGCCGTCGCGCACGTCCGGCAGCGCCCGCGCGACGATGACGCTCATCGCGTAGTCGAGGTACGAGACGCGCATCTCGTCCTCGATGCGGATCGCGCGGATGTCGCCCAGGTTGTCGGTCACGAGGTCGCTCTCCTCCGGTCAGGCGGGTCGGGTGTCGGGGTGTCGGTCGTCAGGGCCGGTCGACGACGCTGCGTTCTGCGGGCGGAACGTCGACGCCGAGGGCGATGAACGCGGCGGCCGTCTCGGCCGCGCGCGAGGTTGTCGGTGCGTGGGGACGCTTGCGGATGCCGTCGACGGCGCGCCGGAGCTCGTCGGCGATCGGGACGGGCAGCTTCTCGAGGCTGTCGCGGACGACCCAGGCGCGGTGGCCGTCGCCGGTCGCGGCCGCCGTGGCGGCCTCGGCACGGAGCGCGGCGACGGTCGCGGCCTGGTCGATGGCGCTCATCGAGCGGAGGGCCCAGGACAGGGACTTCTGCACGTCCGGCTCCGCGTCGCCGATCAGGTCGCGGACCAGGGCGATCCCGCGGCGCGCGACGTCCGGGGTGCGGCCGGCGGCATGATCGGTGGTCGGGATCACCGCGATCGTGGACCCCACCAGGCGGCGCTCCCAGCGCGAGGGCGAGTAGACGAGCTGCTCCAGCTCGGCCCACCGGTACGTCTCGGCGAGGATGCCGCGGGCCGTCACGTGGGCCAGGGAGTCCACGCTGATCCAGTTGTCGGCGCGTCCGGCAGCCGCGCGCACGAGCTGCCACGAGCGCTCCGGGTCCTCGCCGATCGTGCGCTCGAGCAGGCCGAATGCGATCCAGTGGAGCTCGAGCACGTCCGCACGCAGGAGATGGCCGGCGACGTCGAGCACGGTTGAGCTGCGGTCGTGGCGCAGCGCGGCCCGGAGGCCCTGCGTCGTCGCGTGGAGCAGCGGTTGACGGACGCCGAGGATCGGGCCGATCCCGGGCGCGACGCGATCCTGCCCCTCGAGGTAGGCCGGATCGGCCAGCCGCGCGAGGCCGGTGCGGAGCATCGTCACGAGCTCGGCCGGGTTGCCCACCAGCTCGCCGGCCTCCCGTCCGAGGGCCGTTGCCTCTGCCTTGTGGTCGGCGACGAAGACGCGTGCGAGCGTGGTCGTGTCGCTGACGGCGGGCGGGGTCGCGGTCGAGCCGTTCACCGCTCGGAACCCGCGGTGGCAAGGTTGGCCACGCGCCCGGGCGTGGCGGCCGAGTCGGCCTCGAGGCGGAACCCGTAGCGCTCCTTGAGCTCCTGCTTGCGGGCCTCGGGTGCGCCGACGAACGTGGCCTCCGCCCGCGCCAGCTCCGTCCCATCGACTGCGTCCACGATCACGCCCTCGGCGTAGATCACGCGTCGCTTCGTCTCACGGACGCGACCCTCGCCCCGGATCGGCCGGCCGATCGGGACCGGCCGCTTGAAGTCCACGTGCATCCGGGCGGTGACGCCCCAGACGTCGTGATCGACCAGCGCCCAGGCCATCACCTCGTCCAGGATCGTGCACACGATCCCACCGTGGGCGATGCCCTCCCAGCCCTCGAACCGGCTGTCCAGCTCGAGCTCGGTCCAGCAGCGATCGCCGCCGGCGTGCAGCTCGAGGTGCAGCCCGTGCACGTTGAGCGAGCCGCACGCGAAGCAGTTGTGCGGCTCGAGCACGATCCGGCTGCCGCCGATGCGCACGTCCTCCAGCGTCACGGCGCGGTCAGATGTCAAGGTTGCGCACCTTGCGAGCCTCGGTCTTGATGAAGTCCTTGCGCGGTTCCACGCGCTCGCCCATGAGCATCGTGAAGATGCTGTCGGCGACCGAGGCCTCCTCGACCTCGACCTGGAGCAGCGTCCGCGTCTCCGGGTTCATCGTCGTGTCCCACAGCTGGTCGGCGTTCATCTCGCCGAGGCCCTTGAACCGCTGGACGCTGACGTTCTTGGTCGTGAACTGCTTCACGACGCTGTCGAGCTCCTTCTCGCTCTTCGCGTACTTCGTGACCTTGCCGGTGGACACGCGGTACAGCGGCGGCTGGGCGATGTACAGGAAGCCGGAGTCGATGACCTCGGGCATGTGGCGGTAGAAGAACGTGAGCAGGAGGGTCCTGATGTGGGCCCCGTCCACGTCCGCGTCGGTCATGATGATGATCCGGTGATAGCGCAGCTTCGCGATGTCGAAGCTGTCCCCGATGCCGCCGCCGAGGGCGATGATCAGCGGCTTGACGTTCTCGGAGCTGAGGATCTTGTCGAGCCGCGCCTTCTCGACGTTGAGCAGCTTGCCTCGCAGCGGGAGGATCGCCTGGAAGCGGCGATCGCGGCCCTGCTTCGCGGAGCCGCCCGCCGAGTCGCCCTCGACGATGTAGAGCTCGCTCTTCGCGGGGTCCCGCTCCTGGCAGTCGGCCAGCTTGCCCGGGAGCGACATCCCGTCCAGGGCGCCCTTGCGGATGACGAGATCGCGTGCCTTGCGCGCCGCGTCGCGAGCCCGGGCGGACATGAGGCACTTCTCGATGATCCGCCGGCCGTCTGCCGGGTTCTCCTCGAGGTGCTGCGCGATCGCGTCCGCCAGGGCGGCCTCGACCTGTCCCGCGACCTCCGCGTTGCCCAGCTTGGCCTTGGTCTGGCCCTCGAACTGGGGATCGGTGAGCTTGACGCTGACGACGGCGGTGAGGCCCTCGCGGACGTCCTCGCCCGAGAGATTGCCGTCCGCGTCCTTGAGCACGCCGGCCTTCTTCGCCCAGTCGTTGAGCGAGCGGGTGAGCGCGCGCCGGAAGCCCGTGATGTGCGTGCCGCCATCGACCGTGTTGATGTTGTTCGCGAACGCGAGGACGTTCTCCGCGTAGGAGTCGTTGTACTGGAGGGCGACCTCGATGGAGGTCGAGCCGTCGCGGCGCTCGCAGTAGATGGGCCGGCTGTGGAGCGTCTCCTTGTTCCGGTTGAGGTGCCGGACGAACGAGACGAGGCCACCCTCGAAGTAGAACGATCGCTCGCGGTCGACCCGCTCGTCCTTGAGCGTGATCCAGACGCCCTTCGTGAGGTACGCCGACTCGCGCAGCCGCTGGGAGATGGTGTCGAACGAGAACTCGGTGCTCTCGAACATCTCGGCGTCTGGCTCGAAGATCGTCCTGGTGCCGCGCCGGTGGCCCTGGGGCCCCACCTTCTCGACCTTCGTGGTCGGCTTGCCGCGGACGTACTCCTGGGCCCAGACGCCCCCATCCCGGGACGACTCGACGCGCAGCCAGGACGACAGCGCGTTGACGACGGAGATGCCGACGCCGTGGAGGCCGCCCGACACCTTGTAGCCGCCGCCGCCGAACTTGCCGCCCGCGTGGAGCACCGTGTGCACGACCTCGAGGGCGTCCTTGCCGGTGGCGTGCCGCCCGACGGGAACGCCGCGGCCGTCGTCCTGGACGGTCATCCTGCCGTCAGCGTGGATGGTCACCAGGACCGTCGTCGCGTGACCGGCCATCGCCTCGTCGATGGAGTTGTCGACGACCTCCCACACGAGGTGGTGGAGGCCGCGGACATCCGTCGACCCGATGTACATGCCCGGCCGTCGACGGACCGCCTCCAGGCCCTCGAGGACCTGGATGTTGGCCGCGCCGTACTCGCTTCCCGCGGCCGCCTTGGCCTTGCGGCCCGTGGCGGGGCGGGCGGTCGTCTCCGCCGCTGCCTCTCGATCCCCGACGTCCGTCACGCAGTTCCTCCGATCAGGCGCTCGTAGAGCCGTCCGAGCTCCTCGTCGCTGTAGTACTCGATCACGATCTTCCCGCCCTTGCGCGAGCGGCTGAGGCTCACCTTGGTGCCGAGCCGCTGGCGGAGGTCCTCCTCCACGCGTTCGAGGTCCGGGTCGAGGCGGGGTGCCGCCGCCTGGGGTGCCTCGCGTGCCGCGCGGGGTTCGCGGAGCCGGCGGACCAGCTCCTCCGTCTGGCGGACCGACAGACCCTGGCCCAGGACGGTCGGGAGCACGTGGGCCTGGCCGTCGACCGGCAGGCCACCGAGCGCTCGGCCGTGCCCCTCGGTGAGCCGCCCGTCCGCGATCGCCGCCTGGACGTCGGCGTGGAGGTCCAGGAGCCGCAGCGTGTTGGCCACGCTCGCCCGCGACTTGCCGACGCGCCCGGCGACGCCTTCCTGGGTGAGGCCGAACTCGTCGATCAGCTGGCGGTAGGCCGTTGCCTCGTCGATGGGGTCGAGATCCGCCCGCTGGACGTTCTCGACGAGCGCCACCTCGAGCTGGTCGCGGTCGGCGAGCTGCCGGACGAGCGCCGGGATGCGCTCGAGCCCGGCGAGTCGCGCGGCCCGGACACGTCGCTCGCCCGCGACGAGCTGGTAGCCCTGGAGGGTCTCGGTGACAAGCACCGGCTGGAGCACGCCGTGCTCCCGGATGCTTGCCGCGAGCTCCTGGAGGCCGTCGTCGTCCATGTGCCGACGCGGCTGGTACGGGTTGGGCGTGACCCGAGCCAGCGCGACCTCCACGACGGCGGCCGGGTTCGTATGCCGCTGCGGGATCAGCGACGCAAGGCCGCGTCCGAGCGCCGACCCGCTGCGGTCGGCATTGACCGTCACGAGGCCGCTCCCGCGAGCGTGGCATGACCGCCGCCCTTGCTGGACGTCCGGCCACGACGGGCGCGGAACTCCGCGGCAAGCCGCGCGTAGGCCTCCGCGCCCTTCGACTCGGGCCGGTAGAGGGCGATGGGCAGCCCGTGGCTCGGCGCCTCGGAGAGCCGCACGCTGCGGGGCACGATCGTCTGGAAGACGGCGTCGCGGAGATGGCGGCGAACCTCCGCTGCCACCTCGCCCGACAGGTTGGTCCGGCCGTCGTACATGGTGAGGATCACGCCCGCGATCTCGAGCTCCGGGTTCAGGTGGTCCCGGACGAGGTTCACCGTCGCGATCAGCTGGGTGAGGCCCTCGAGCGCGTAGTACTCGCACTGGATCGGGATCAGCACGGCGTCGGCGCCGGTGAGCGCGTTCACGGTCAGCAGGCCGAGCGAGGGGGGACAGTCCACGAAGATCCAGTCCCAGGCGTCGGCTTCCGCCCGGATCGCCCGGGCGAGGCGCCGTTCGCGCCCGTCGACGCCTGCCAGCTCGACCTCGGCGCCCGCGAGCGCGATGGCAGAGGGCACGAGCCGCAGCCCCTCAACCGGCGTCTCGACGTGGAGCGCGGACAGGGGGGCATCGGCGATGAGGGCGTCATAGGTCGAGCCGTCGAGCGAGGTCCGGTCGACGCCGAAGCCGCTCGTGGCATTGCCCTGGGGATCGAGGTCGATGACGAGGACGCGGTCTCCGAGAAGCGCCAGATAGGTTGCGAGATTGACCACGGTCGTGGTCTTCCCGACGCCGCCCTTCTGATTGCTGCAGGCGATCGTCTGGCCCACTCAGCCTCCCGTCCCAATGGTGTTCATGTACCTGAATTCTAGCATCCGGGCCCCCGATCCCGGCCGTTCCGGGCGGTTCGGACAATGATCGCAGCGGCGACTTATCGGCCACTCACCGCGCCGTTGGCTGTTTCACGTGAAACAGTCCCCGCACCGGCGTCACCCGCGCTGGGTGTTTCACGTGAAACATCGCCTCGACCCCGTCCGACAACCCGGCGTAGGCCGATCTGCCGATTGCCCGGCCCCCAAGCCCGTGGGATACTTCGGACCGAGCGTGCTGTCACTCCGTCGTCGCGGCCGCCCCCGTCCTTGTCCGCCCGTCGGCTCGCCAGCCGGGGACCAAACGCCACATGCACTTGATCATCGCCGCGGCCCTCGCCGTGGTGGCTGCGCTCGCTGAGTTCACCGTTGTCCCATATCTGAAGATCGGGCAGGCCGTCCCGCACCCGGTCCTGGTGTTCGGCGTCATCTGGACCATCACCGGTGGTCTCGAAGCCGGGCTCACGTGGGCATTCGTCGGCGGCCTTGCGCTCGACATCCTTGGCCAGCGACCGCTCGGCTCCTCCGCCTTCTCGCTCCTGGTCGCCATCGGCGTCGCTTCGCTGGTCGGCGGCTTCCTGGGCAGGGTGCGGATCGCCGCCCCTGTCATCGCCACCGCCATCGCGAGCGTCGTGTACTCCATGCTCCTGCTGCTCTCGACCACGGCCCTGTCGACCGCGCCGATCACCGACGCCGCACTCGCAGCCGTGATCCCGTCCGCGGTGTACGACACGATCCTCGCTGCCATCTTCGGGCCGCTCGCGGTCGCCGTGGTCGCGCGGCACAGGGAGTCGGAGCGAGTCGACTGGTGAACGACGCCTACCTCGTCGCCAAGCCGGAGCGTGATCGGCGACCGTTGCGTTTCGTCGCGTTCGGCGTCATCGCCGTGCTCGTGTTCGGGCTGCTGACGACCCGGCTCGCGTACCTGCAGATCACGAACGGGCAGACGTTCGCCACCCGCGCCGAGGCACAGCGCACGGTGCAGGAGGCGATCCCGGCGCCCCGGGGGCTCATCTACGACCGCAAGGGCCGACTGCTCGTCTCGAACGTCGCGTCCTGGACGGTGCGCGTCAAGCCCGCCGACCTGCCGTTCAGCCGCCGCCTGGACGTTGCCCAGCGCCTCGGCGCGCTCCTTGGCATGGACGCGACCGACATCATCGCCGCGATGGACACGGCCCCGGGCTCGCGCTTCGACCCGGTCAGGATCGCGACGGACGTCCCGGAGAAGACGGCTCGCCTCGTCTCCGAGTCGACCGAGGAGCTGCCCGGGGTGGACGTGGCCGTCGAGACCCGACGCCAGTACCCGGACGGACCGCTGCTCGCCCACATCCTCGGTTACACCGGACCGATCGACGGCGGAACCTACGCCAAGCTCAAGTCCGACGGGTACCTCGAGGACGACATGATGGGCAAGGCGGGCATCGAAGCCACCTTCGAGCAGCAGCTCCGCGGCACGTATGGCTCCGAGCTCGTCGAACGGGACGCGACCGGCAAGGACGTCCAGGTCCTGCGCACGGTGAGGGAGGCGGTGCCCGGGGCCTCGCTCACCCTGACCATCGACCGCACTATCCAGAAGGAGGCGACAGAGGCCCTCAAGTGGGGCATGCGAGCCGCCGGCCTCAAGCGCGGCGTGTTGATCGTCATGAACCCGCAGACGGGCGAGGTGCTCGCGCTCGTGAGCCTCCCCTCGTACGACAACAACGAGTTCGCGAAGGGCATCTCCGTGAAGGCCTTCGCCAAGCTCGTGAACGACAAGAACAAGCCGCTCACGAACCACGCGGTCCAGGCGCACTACCCGCCGGGCTCGACCTTCAAGCTCGTCGCCGGGACCGGCGCCCTGCAGGACGGCAAGATCACGCCCAAGACCCGCGTGCGGACCGCCGGCTATCTCACGCTGGGCGGCACGCGGTTCTATGACTGGAACCACATGGGCTTCGGTCCCTGCAACATCTACTGCGGGTTCGGCCACTCGTCGGACACGTTCTTCTTCCAGCTCGCGGGCATGCTGGGCGCCGACCGGCTGGCCTACTGGGCGCACCAGTACGGGTTCGGCACGCCGACGGGCATCGACCTCCCCGGCGAGGCGTCCGGCATCGTCCCCTCCAACCAGTGGAAGGTGGACGCGCTGGGCCAGCGGATGACCGGTGGTGAGGTGTACCAGGCGGGCATCGGGCAGGGGTACGACGTCGTCACCCCGATCCAGCTGATCAACGCGTACGCGGCGATGGCGAACGGCGGGAAGCTCTACCGGCCGCAGCTCGTGCGCGAGGTCGTCGGACCGGACGGGAAGGTCATCCAGGCCTTCAAGCCCGACCTCATCCGCAAGCTGAAGGTCTCACAGGCGACGCTGCGCACGATGCGTCTCGCGGCTCGATCCACCGTGACGCTCCGCCACACCTACAACCTGGTCGATATGCCTGTCAAGGTGGCAGGAAAGTCGGGCACCGCCGAGTTCGGCCTCCGCGACTCCAAGGGCCGCCTGCCGTACCACTCGTGGTTCGTCGGGTTCGTGCCCCAGAACCCCTACAAGGCGACGTTCGCGAAGACGACCGCGTCGCTCGTGTTCCTCGCCTTCGCCTACGATTCGCGGACCAAGGGCAACGCGGGCACCGAGATCGCGAAGGCGTTCCTCCAGCTGCACTTCCACATCAAGAAGGACTACCTCAACCACGACCTGCTCAAGAAGGGCAACTTCTACCAGAGCAACTAGAGCGCGGGAGCGAACGACCAACCGATGCGCGTGATGCGGGCCGAGCCCAACCGCTTCACCGACGTGACGACGAAGTCCGTCGGGGCGGTCTGGCGCGCCTACGACCTGCAGCTCACGACGTATGCGGTCCTGCTCGGCGCCATCGGGCTCGTCATGGCCTACACCAACAGCGTGGAGGCGGGGGAGTCGGTCCTCCGCAGCGGGACGACGTTCACGCGTGCGCTGATGTGGTCGGGCCTGGGCATCGTGGTGTTCACGGGCGCCACGCTGTTCGACTACCGCTGGCTCAAGACGCTGCGCTGGCCGATCTGGTTCGCCAACCTCGGCCTGCTCGTGCTGACCCTGGCCATCGGCACGGGCGTGGGAGGGTCCAGCCGGTGGATCAACCTCGGGCCGCTCACGTTCCAGTTCTCGGAGCTCGCGAAGATCCTCATGATCATCGTGCTCGCGGCCTACCTCGGGAACCGCGAGGGCAAGCTGGACTCGATCGGGTCGATTCTCGGGGCCTGCCTGCTCATGGGCCCGCCGTGGGTGCTGGTGATGATGCAGCCGGACCTCGGTACGTCGCTCGTCCTCGTGGCGATCCTCGCCGGCATGCTGTTCATGTCCGGCGCCAGCCTGCGCTGGCTGCTCGCCATGGCCCTCGGCGCCCTGGCGGCGATCCCCATCGCCTGGACGTACCTCCTGCGCGACTACCAGAAGGACCGGATCCTGTCGTTCCTCAATCCAGGTGCGGACGCGCAGGGCGCCGGGTGGCAGGTGACCCAGGCGCAGATCACCGTGGGCTCGGGCGGCTTCCTGGGCACGGGCCTGACCAACGGGACCCAGACCCGCGGCGAGTTCCTGCCGGTCCAGGAGAGCGACTTCGTGTTCGCCGTCCTGGCCCAGGAGCTGGGATTCATCGGCGCCCTCGTCGTGTTCCTCCTCTACGCGGCGCTGCTGTGGCGGATCCTCGCGTGCGCGTGGGCGTCGCGTGATCCGTTCGGGCTGCTGTTCGGCGCAGGGCTTGCGTCGATGCTCCTGTTCCAGCTGTTCGTGAACGTCGGGATGGTCATCGGGCTGTTGCCGGTGACCGGGATCCCGTTGCCGTTCATCAGCAACGGCGGCGCGTCGCTCGTGACGATCGCCATCGGCCTGGGCATCATCCAGAGCATCAACATCAGACAGTTCGCCCGCGCCGAGTGGTGACGCGCCCGCCCGTGGTCGCGGCGCGCCGGCGCACGCGTTCGTTCCGCACCTGGCTACCCGTCGCGCTCGTTGCCGCCGGCGCCCTGGGTGCGCTCGCGCGGCCCGCGCTCGCCGCCGTCGGCCGCCCGGCGACCTCCGCACCGCCCGCCCCGAGCGCGGGTGCCGAGGAGACGATGTCGGTCCTGCTCGGGCTGTTCCTGCTCCTGCTCGCCGCGAAGGTCGGCGAGGAGGTGCTGCGCCGGCTCGGGCAGCCCGGCGTCGTGGGGGAGCTGCTCGGGGGGTTCCTCGTCGGGCCGTACGCACTCGGCCTCGTCACGCCGGGCGAGACGGCGCTGGTGTTCGCCGAGATCGGCGTCGTGGTCCTCCTGTTCACGGTGGGCCTCGAGGTCCGGACGGACCACCTGTTCGCGGTCGGCAAGCCCGCCGTGCTCACGGCCATCCTGGGCATGATCCTCCCGATCGCGGCCGGGTTCGCGCTCGCCGCCGCCCTCGGCAACGAGCCGCTGACCTCGTTCTTCATCGGGCTCGCGCTCGCCGCGACGAGCATCGGCATCACGAGCCGCGTCCTGCGCGACATGGGGGTGCTGGATCGGCCATTCGCGCGCGTCATCATCGGTGCCGCGCTCGTGGACGACATCCTCGCCCTGGTGCTGATCGGCCTCGGGACGGGGGCGGCCGAAGGCGACATCAGCGCGAGCACGATCCTCGTCGGGGTCGCCGGCATCGGCCTCGTGCTGCTGGGCTTCGTCGCCGCGCGACGCGCTCGCGGGCTGCCATCCCGGGTGTTCACGTGGCCGCTGTTCGCCGACACCCCGCTCGTGCCGGCCTTCCTGCTCATGCTCGCGGTTGCGCTGCTCGCGGCGGCGATCGGGCTCGCGGCGATCATCGGCGCGTTCGTGGCCGGGCTGATCGTCGCGGAGACCGAGGCCGCGGACGAGATCGAGCGCGACTTCCGGCCGCTCGCCTCGATCTTCACGCCGTTCTTCTTCGCCGTGACCGGCGCGCTGCTCGACCTCTCGGCCCTGCGCGATCCGTCGGTGCTCGTGCTCGCGCTCGCGCTGGGCGCCATCGGCGTGATCACGAAGAGCCTGGGCGGCTACCTGGGCGCGCGGTCGATGGGGCGCTGGGGATCGGTCGCGGTGGGCTTCGGCATGGTTCCGCGCGGCGAGGTCGGGATCGTCGTGGCCAACCTCGCGCTCGTGACGGGCGTCGTAGATGCGTCGCTGTTCGCGGCGATGCTCGTCGCGGTCGTGATCACGACGGTCGTGGCGCCATACCTGCTGGCGTGGGCGATCCCGAGGGTCGAGGCCGAGCGGGTGGCGCTCGCCACCTGAGCCGTCAGCGGCGGCGGAACAGTCCCCGCTGCGGATCCTTCGCCGTCGGCGCGGTGGTGCGGCGGCGATGCGAGCGCAGGATCTCGTCGATCTCGGCCTGGTAGGTGCGCCCGATCGGCATCCGGTCGAGCCACTCGAGGTACTCGAGGTCCGCCCGCCCGATCTCGCCCAGGGACCACCCCGCGTAGCGCCCGAAGTTGAGCACGGAGCCGAACGGGTTGCCCGGGGGCGGACCGGCTGCTCCGTCGCCCTGCGGCGAACCCATCGTGCCCTGGTCGTACGCATGGCCGTCGGTCGATCGCCCAGAGGTCCAGTTCGGAGACATGAACTGGGTCCGCGAGCCCGGGTCCGGGTCCGTCGGGTCGATGCCGCCCGGGAAGCCCCAGGAGGGCACGCCGTTCGGCTGCCTGGCGTACACGCCGCCCTGCGACCCGTAGGTCGGTGCGGCGGGCCGCGGGGAGGAGGCCTGCGGCTGGTAGGTGCCGCGCGCCTGTGCGGTCGCCCGCGCGCGGGCCTCCGCGGCCGCGGCGCGGGCGGCGGAGCCGGCGGTGCGCGCACGGGCGCGATCGACGGCCGCTCGTCGCGATGGGTCGCGGAGCATCTCCCAGGCCTGGTTGATGCGGACCATCCGGTCCTGCGCCTCGGGCCCGGGTGCCACGTCCGGGTGGTACTTGCGCGCCAGCCGCCGGTAGGCGGCCTCGATGACCTCGTCCTCGGCCTCCGGATCGACCTGGAGGGTCTTGTACGGATCCGCGATGTTCACGGGCATACCGCAACGGCCCACGAGGGGCGAGCTGAGGCGTGCGGGACGTCAGGCTCCATCCCCGGCAGACTAGCACCGTGCCCGACACCTCCGAACCCCCCGATCGTCCCCCCGTCCGGCCGCCTCGCGAGGCGGTCCAGCGCTGGCGGCTCGTGCTCGCGAGAGGGGTCCTCGAGGGCGAGGCCGGGCAGCGCGAGCAGCTCGCCGCATGGGACCGGGCCCTCGCCGCGTGCGGCCTGCCGGTCGCGGGCCTGGATGCCACGCCCCCGAAGGCACGGTTCGCACCCGCCGCGCCGCTCGCCACGGCCATCCCCGGCGAGGCGGAGCTCGCCGACGTGTGGCTCACGGAACGCGTGCCCGCGTGGCGCGTGCGGGAGCGGATCGCCGCCTCCCTGCCCGAGGGCTATGCGCTCGTAAATGCGCACGACGTGTGGCTCGGAGAGCCCGCGCTCCCCGGACAGGTCGTCGCGTCCGTGTACCGGGCCACGTTCCCCACCGGAGCACCGGCTCCAGGCGCCCTCCGTACCGCTGCGGCCGCCCTGCGCGGCGCGCCTTCCCTGCCGCGGACGCGCCAGAAGGGCCAGGGGACGGTGTCGTACGACCTGCGGCCCTTCATCGACGGGCTCGAGGTCGGGGATGCGGACGGGACCCTGCGGATGACCCTCCGCCACGACCCCGAGCGGGGGATCGGCCGGCCCGAGGAGGTCCTCTCGGCGCTCGGCGAGGAGCTCGGGGAGACGCTGGGCCCGTCGTCGCTCGTGCGCGAGCGGCTCGTGCTCGCGATCCCCGACCGGCCGGCGACGACGGCGCCACGGCCGCGCGCGCCACTGGGGCGGGCGCGGCCACGGGGCTGAACGGGCGCGAGCGCTGACGCGGACCGGTCGGCCCCGGACGCGACCGTCGGCTCCGTTCGTTGACGCTTCCGGCCGTTCCGACCTACACTCTCCCTTCGCGCCCGCGAGGTCCGCAGGCGTGTTTCCATGTCCGCGCCGCGGCCGCGCCGCGCGCTCTTCGCTCCGAGGACCCATGTACGCAGTCATCGAGACCGGCGGGAAGCAATACCGCGTCGAGGTCGGCACCGAGCTCGAGGTGGAGCTACTCGACGTTGAGCCGGGCCAGTCGATCACCCTGGAGCGCGTGCTCCTCGTGGCCGACGGCGCCGAGGCCACCGTCGGCACGCCCGTGGTCGACGGTGCCGCTGTCGAGGCCGAGGTCGTCGGCGGGAGCCGCGGCGACAAGGTCATCGCCTTCAAGTACCGCCCGAAGGCACGCCGCCGCGTGAAGAAGGGCCACCGCCAGGACTACACCGTCCTGCGCATCGCCGACATCCGCTTCGGCGGCAAGAGCGCCGCCGCCAGCGCCCCGAAGAAGGACGCGAAGGCGGCCGATCGCAAGGCGCTCGAGGAGGCGGCCGCCAAGCAGGCCGCCGAGGACGCCGCCCTGGCCGCGAAGCTCAACGTCGTCGCCGAGGCGCCGGCCGACAAGCCGGCGAAGAAGGCCAAGGCGAAGGCCGCCGACGAGGCGCCCACCGCCGACGAGGCGACGGCCGCCGACGAGGCGCCCGCGGAGACGAAGACCAAGGGCTTCGAGATCTTCGAGGATGCGAGCGGCGAGTGGCGCTGGCGCCTGGTGGCGTCCAACGGCGAGCCGGTCGCGATGTCCGAGCAGGGCTTCAGCACCAAGGCCGGTGTCGTGAAGACGCTCGACGTCGTCCGGCGCAACGTCGCCGAGGCAGCGGATCACGCCGAGGCCCAGGTGGCCGAGGACGGCTCCGAGGTCAAGGGCGGCAAGGGCTTCGAGATCTACGAGGACGCCTCCGGCGGCTGGCGCTGGCGGCTCCGCGCGGCGAACGGCGAGCTCGTCGCGATCTCCGAGCAGGGCTTCAGCAGCAAGTCCGGCGTGGTGAAGGGTCTCGACGTCGTCCGGCGCAACGCCGCGGCGGCCGAGGGCCACACCGAGGCGGACGCATCCGAGAGCACCACCGACGCGGCGCCCAAGCGCGCACGCACCAAGAAGGACTCGTAACCGATGGCGCACAAGAAGGCGGGCTCGAGCTCGAAGAACGGCCGCGACAGCGTCGGCCAGCGGCTCGGCGTCAAGGCCGGTGACGGCCAGCTCGTGCACGCGGGGTCGATCATCGTCCGCCAGCGGGGGATGACCTTCAAGGCGGGCGAGGGCGCGGGCCTTGGACATGACTACACGGTCTTCGCGACCGTCACGGGCAAGGTGCGCTTCGAGCACGAGACCCGCGACAAGAAGCGCATCCGGGTGATCCCGGTCGCGACCGAACCGGCGACGGCCGAGGCGTAAGCCTCGCCATAGCGGCGACCACCGGCGGGCGACGGCCCCGTACGGACGGCGTCGAAGGAGCACACACGTGAAGCCCGACATCCACCCTCGGTACGTCCAGGCGAAGGTCCACTGCGGATCCTGCGGGACGGAGTTCGAGGTCGGCAGCACCCGCGACGAGATGCGCGTGGACGTCTGCAGCAACTGCCACCCGTTCTACACGGGCAAGCAGAACATCATCGACACGGCCGGTCAGGTCGAGCGCTTCCAGCGCCGCCTCGAGCGCCAGGCCCGCGCCTGACCTCGCGGCCGGGATCCCGGCCGAGCCACCACCGACGACGGCGCCCGAACGGGCGCCGTTCTCGATTCCCGGGCCTACAGCTCGCGCGAGCGGAACGCCAGCTGCGCGCCGACGGCGGAGACCACGATCAGCGTGACGGTGCCGAGGACCGCGGTGAGCGCCGCCCCGGCGTCGGTGACGCTACCCGTCGACGCGAGCTCGATCGCCGGCACCGTCAGCCCCGAGGGCAGCAGGTGGTCGAGCGCCGGGATCACCGCCGCCAGGCTGATCACGACGAGTGCGACGAACCCCAGGCCGGCGGCCGCGGTCGTGGACCCCGTGGCGGCGGACGCGAGGAAGGTGAGGGCGGCCCAGGCCAGCAGTCCGAGCCAGGACAGCACCGCCATCGCGACCCAGCCACCGATCGGCAGCGGCTCGAACAGGATGGCCGTGTAGATCCACGCCACGACCGTCGCGGCTGCCACCCCGACCGCGAGCACGACCGCGATCGCGACCAGCTTCGCGGCCAGGAAGGCCCCGCGCGTCGCGGGCTGCGCGAGCACGAGGGCCGCGGTCCCGCGGTCCAGCTCGCCCGACACGCTGCCCATCGCCAGCGCGATCGCCGCGAGCGCGCCCAGCTGACCCAGGTTCTTCTGGAGCTGCACCAGTGCGTCCGCCGCGACCGGCGTCGGGATGGGGATCGGCAGCTGGTCGCCCAGCGTGGCCGTGAGGATCTGGGGGAGGTACTTCGCGGTCAGCGGCGACACGATCCCGACCACGAGGAACAGCACGGCGACGATCGGCAGCCGCCGCGTCCGCCACGCCTCGAGCAGCTCCTTGCGCGCGAGGATCCCGAAGCCGCTCATGCCGACGCCTCCTCGGCGCGCGCGTCCGGCCGCTCCCCGGTGAGCCGGAGAAACACGTCCTCCAGCGTGGGACGGGCACGGGCGACGGAGATGACCGCGATCCCGGCCGCGGCGACGGCGGCGAGGATCGACCGGGCGGCCCGCTCCGGGTCCGCGACGGCCACCGTGAGCAGCCCGTGGTCGAGCGATGTCGCCGTGACCCACGGCTCGGCGCGGAGCGTCGCGGCGAGCGCCTCCAGCGCGACGCCCTGGCCCGGCTCCGCCTCGACCCGCCACACCGGGAGCGCGTAGCGATCGAGGAGGCCGGCCAGCTCGCCCTCGACGACGAGCCGCCCGTGGTCGAGGATCGCCACCCGGTCGCAGATCCGCTCGACGTCTGCCAGGACGTGGGTCGAGAACAGGACCGTCGTCTCGGCCCGGAGCGCGGCGATGAGGTCGAGCACGTCGCGGCGGCCCTCCGGGTCCAGGGCGCTGACCGGCTCGTCGAGCACGACGACCGGCGGCCGGTGGACGAGCGCGCCGGCGATCCCGAGCCGCTGGCGCATGCCCCCGGAGTAGGTCCCGGCACGGCGATCCGCCGCCGACGCGAGGTCGACGCGCGCGTGCGCGTCCGACACCGCGCGGTCCAGGGCGCCGCCGTCGAGGCCGTGGAGCCGGCCGAGCAGCCCCACCTGCTCGCGGCCCGTCATCCAGCCGTACGCGCGCGGGTCCTGCTCGAGGTAGCCGAGGCGGCGGCGCACGCCGACGGGGTCGACGGCGACGTCGATGCCGGCGACGGTCGCGCGCCCCGACGTCGGCCGGGCGAGACCGGCGAGCAGGCGCAGGGTCGTGGTCTTGCCGGCGCCGTTGGGACCCAGCAGCCCGAACACGGAGCCGGTCGGGACATCCAGCGAGAGGCGGTCGAGCGCGAGCACGCCGCCCGCGTAGCGGCGGGTCAGCCCCTCGGTGCGGATCGCGGGCGGGGCGTCCGGCGCCCCCGAGAGGCGCACGGGTGCCGGCGGCTCGAACCGGACAGGGGCGGGCGGTGCGATGGCCGCGGCGGCGACGGGAGCGACCGGTGCCGGAGCCGGCGGTGCTGCCACGGGTGCGGCCGTGCTCGGGGGTGCGGCAGCCACCGGCGGGTCGTGCGGGCTTCCCCAGCCGGGCATCGCGCCAGGCGCCGGCGCCGTGTCCTCGGGCACGCCCTCCACCCGGCCGACGAGGAAGTACAGGATCGGGCCGATGAGGTTGACGAACACGATGATCACGGCCCACAGGCCCTTGTTGCCGCCGCGGACCGCGCGGTCGTCGCGGATCAGGTCCACGACCGCCGCGATGAGCAGCCCGAGCTGGAGGAGCACGACGGGGACGAGCAGGAGCAGGAGCTGCGGGTCGATCCCGTTCAGGGTCATGCGATGGGCTCCGTCGACAGCACAGGCACCCGAGCCCGAATGCGTCGCCGGGTTCGCCTCGCCGCCAACATAGACGGCAGGTGACGGGTGTGTCGAGGGACGATCGGACCGCGCTGGTAGACTCGGTGGGCCCGGTTCCGACCCCTGTCGCCGGGTCCCCGTCACGTCCCGGAGGAGCACCCATGACCGACGACCGCGAGCGCTGGGCCCTGATTCTCGGGGCGTCCTCCGGCATGGGTGAGGCCACCGCGCTGACGCTCGCGGCGAACGGCTACCGGATCGCCGGCGTCCACCTGGACTTCCGCGCCGCGCTGGGGCACGTCGAGGAGATCAAGGCCAAGATCGCGGACCTCGGGTCCGAGGCGCTGTACTTCAACATGAACGCGGCGGACGACGAGAAGCGCGCCGGTGCGCTCGCCGCGATCCGGGAGCGGTTCGATCGCTCGGCGGCCGAGGGCCGCACGCCCTACATCCGGGTCGTGATGCACTCGCTCGCGTTCGGGTCGCTCGTGCCGTTCCTGTCCGAGGATCCGAAGGCCGGGGTGGATCGCAAGAAGATGGAGATGACCCAGGACGTGATGGCGAACAGCCTCGTCTACTGGGTCCAGGACCTGTGGCGGGGCGGGTTCCTGGCGCCGGGCTCCAAGATCTACGCGATGACCTCCGAGGGCTCGACGAGGGTGGTGCCCTCGTACGGCGTGGTCTCGTCGGCGAAGGCGGCCCTGGAGTCGCACACGCGGCAGCTGGCGATGGAGCTCGCGCGGCTCGGGACCGGGGTCACCGCGAACACGATCCGCGCGGGCGTCACGGTGACGCCGGCGCTCATGAAGATCCCCGAGCGGGACGCGATCATCGAGGCGGCGACCCGCCGCAACCCGACCGGTCGCATGACGACGCCCCAGGACGTGGCGAACACGATCCTCGCGCTGTCGGGCGAGGGAACGGAGTTCATCAGTGGCGAGGTCATCGGCGTCGACGGCGGCGAGTACATCACCGGGTCGTAGGGCCTGGCGAAGGGAAGGGAACGGGGTGACGGTCCGATGAGCGGTCGGGTCCTGGTCGTCGGGTCGGTCAACGTGGACCTGGTGGTCCAGACGGAGCGCCTGCCGCTCCCCGGCGAGACCGTGCTGGGCGGGACGTTCAAGCGGTTCCATGGCGGGAAGGGCGGCAACCAGGCGGTCGCGGCCGCGCGACTCGGGGTGCCCGTGATGCTCGTCGCAGCGCTGGGCGACGACGAGTTCGGCGGTGACGCGCGCGCCGCGCTCGCCCGCGAGGGCGTCGGCACCGACGTGCTGGTGACGCTCGACCACACCGCGACCGGGGTCGCCCTGATCCTCGTCGACGCCAAGGCGGAGAACCAGATCGCGGTCGCGCCGGGCGCCAACGCCGGGCTCACGGCCGCCCACGTCCGCGCGGCGCTGGGACGGCTCAACCCGCACCACGGCGACGTGGTCATCGTCACCCACGAGATCCCGACCGCCGCCGCCCGCGAGGCGCTCCGGATCGGGTCCGAGGGCGGCGCGTGGACGGTGCTCAACCCGGCGCCCGCCGATGGCATCGACCGCACGATGCTGTCGCTCGCCGACGTCGTGACCCCGAACCGCGGCGAGCTCGCCCGCCTGGCGTCGGACGACGCGCGCCGATC
>JAICUV010000264.1 GCA_025935655.1 Chloroflexota bacterium
CAGCAGGCCCCAGTACCGGCGCTCGCCGAGCGCGCGGACGGTCACCCGCCCGTCCGACCGGCCGGCGGCCTCCATGAGCGACGCCACCTCGGCCGACCCGGGGTCCACGTTGGGCAGCGTGATGACGTAGGTCGCCGGCACCGCGTCCATCGCCGCCGCGACGGCACGCGCCGCCCCCGCGGGGTCCGCGTCCAGTGTCGCCGGGTGGACCGTCACGACGACGAGCGGCGACGGCAGCGCAATCCCGAGCGCACCGGCCAGCGCGTCCCGGTCCGGCAGGTCCTCGCGTGCGAGGTTGTCGAGGCCCGGCGCGCCGATGACGTGGACCGTGGCCGGCTCCTCGCCGAGCGCGATCACGCGCCGCCGGTGCTCCTCGTGGCTCACGAGGTGCAGGTGGGCGAGCTTGGTGACCGCGTGCCGCAGCGCGTCGTCGAACGCGCCGAGCGTCTGCTCCCCGCCGTGGAGGTGGACGATCGGCACGCCGTCGATCGTCGCCGCGAGCGCCGCCGCGGCCGTCTCGAAGCGGTCTCCGACGAGCACGAGCGCGTCCGGGCGGGCCCCGCGGAGCCATGCGCCGATCCGCTCGAGGGCGATCCCGGCCTGCACGTCCGCCGGGGTGTCGTCGCCCACCCAGTCGAGGGTCGCATCCGGCGGGAACCCGTCGGCGACGAGCCCGTCGAGCGTGCGCCCGTGCCGGGCGGACAGGTGCATCCCGCCCGCGACGAGCAGCAGCCGCAGCCCCGGCTCGGCGCGGATGGCCGCGCACACCGAGCGCAGGATGCCCCAGTCCTGGCGGCCGGTCGTCAGCACGGCGATCCCGCGCGCGGCGGCGGGGTCGGCGGACGGCGCGGTCACCCGGGCGGCTCCAGGTCGTCGGGCGCGACCGCCATCCCGGCCCGCACCGCGCGGGCAGTGCGACGGCCCACGGTGGACGCCAGCAGCGACGGCCGCATGCCCGTTCCCGGCCGGAGGACCGCGAGGTCCGCGTCCCGGACCTCGGCGCCACGGTCCAGGTCGGACGCCCAGTGCAGGCTCCGGCGGGCGACGGCGGCGACGTCGCGCTCGGCGTCCACGGGCACCTTCTCGCCCGTCCCCAGGGCCGCCTCCACCTCGCGGATCGCACGGACCATCGCCGCCATCTCGTCGGGCTCCAGCGACGCCGCATGGTCCGGTCCGCGCCTCGTCCGGTCGAGCGTCAGGTGCTTCTCCACCAGCGTGGCCCCCGCCGCCACGGCGGCGATCGGCATCGTGGTCCCCTGCGTGTGGTCGGACCAGCCCACCGGGACCCCGAACGCGCGGCGCATGGTCTCGATCGCGCGCAGGTTCGCGTCCGCCGGCGCCGCCGGATAGCTCGAGACGCAGTGGAACAGCGCGAGCGGGACGTCGCCGTTCGCACGCACCGCATCGACGGCCGCGGCGACCTCCACCATGTCGGCCATGCCCGTGGACAGCAGGAGCGGGCGCCCGCGCCGCGCGAGGCGGGCGATGAACGGCGTATTGGTGAGCTCGCCCGACCCGACCTTGAACGCCGGGACATCGAGCCGGTCCAGCAGCTCGGCGGAGCCGTCGTCGAACGGCGTGGACAGGAACGCGATGCCGCGCTCCAGGGCATGGCGCTGGAGGGCTGCCCACGCGTCTGCCGGGAGCGTGAGGGCCCGCAGCATCTCGAGCTGGTCGTCGGCCGCGACGCCGGCGGCCTGCTGGTACGCGGCGGTCGGCGCACCGGCGGCGGCGAGCGCGCCCGGGTCGAAGGTCTGGAACTTGACCGCGTCCGCGCCGGCGTCCGCGGCGGCGTCCACGAGCCGGTGCGCGATCGTGACGTCCCCGTCGTGGTTGACGCCGGCCTCCGCGATCACGAACACCGGTCCCGTGCCCACGAGGCGGCCACCCAGCGGCAGCGGGCGGACCGGCCGTGCGGCGAGGAGCGCCTCCGCGACGGCCAGCTGCCAGGGCTCGTCGATGTCGATCGCGCGCTCGGCGGGGATGGGCATGCCGACGGTGTCGCCCGGGTTGACGAGGCGGCCCGTCCGTCGAAGCACCTCGACGGCGACGATGTAGCAGGCGCCCGCGAGGAGCAGCTCCCCGCCGGGCGTCTCGCGCGCCGGCGAGAGTCCGCCGTCCGCGTCGGGCACCTGGTGCCAGCCCGCCGGATGGCTGTCGACGACGCTCGTCACGCCGCGCCCGTGCTCGCGGTGGCGGCGCACGGCCGCGGCGAGGTCCGAGGGCTCGAGCAGCGGCGAGGTGGGCTGGACGAGCACCAACGTGTCGAATGGGTCACCGTCGCGCAGCGCCTGGAGGGCGTGGAGGGCGACGCCGGCCGACGACGCGTCGTCGGTGGCGAGCTCGGCGGGACGCCGCAGGACCGAGCCGCCCCACGCGGCCGCGGCGGCGGCGATGGCGTCGTCGTCCGTGCTGCACACGACGAGGTTGCCGGCGGACGGTCCATCGAGCAGCAGCGAGGCCGCGCGCGAGGTGCGGACGGCCCAGCCGACGAGCGGGATGCCCCCGACGAGCGCCAGGTTCTTGCCCGGGACCCGCCGGCTGCCGCCGCGGGCCGGCACGAGGAACAGGGTGCGCCCGCTCACGGGAGCCACTCGAGGAGGTCCGCCGCGATCCGCTCGCTCGCGGAGCCCGGCTCGAAGTGCGCCTCGAGGAACGCCCGCCGGTCCTCGGGTCGCATCGCCGCGTCGCGCGGACGATCCAGCGCGGCGAGGAGGTCCGCGGTCGTCTCGACCGGGATGGCGACGCCGGCATCGACGTAGCCCAGGAGGTCCGCCGCCGCGAGGCCGGTCGCGAGCAGGTTCGGGGTCCCGACCAGGACCGCCTCGGTGAGCACCGTGGAGTGCACGCCGAGGTGCGCGTCGGCGGCCGCGAGGAGCGCGTACAGGTCCACGTCCTGCACCACGCTGATGGGCGGTGGCGCGAACCCGCCGGCGGCGGCCGCCCCCTCGATGATCCGTTGGTACGGGCCCTCGTCCTGTTCGGACGGGTGCAGCTTGATCACGACGTGGACGCGCTCCACGGGGCCCGCGAACAGCCCGGCCAGCGCGATCGGGTAGTGGAACCGGCGGTAGAGCCGGCCCCAGGTCGCGGACAGGACGACCATCCGGTCACCGTCGCGGACGCCGAGTCGTGTCCGGACCGCCGCGCGATCCGCCTCGCTCGCCGGTCCTGGCGCCCGGACCAGGTCCAGCCGTGGCGCGCCACCCACCCGGACCTCGTCGTCACGGTAGACGCTGGTCTCCGTGAGCAGCGCGCGCTCCCATCGCCCGAACACGTAGGTCCGATCGGGCAGGCGCAGGGACGCCGGCCGGGTGCGATGCATGTACCCACTGTGCCAGCGGTAGATGACCCCGTGCTGGATCGCGACCACCGCGACGCCCTCGGACGCGGCGGCCGCGAGCCAGTCCTGGCGGTGGTACTCGTCGGCGAGCAGGATCCCGGCGGGCCGCGTCTGCCGCAGGAGCGCGGCGATGCGCGCGGTGTCCGCGAGCCGGCGGAGGTGGGTGTGCGCCACGCGATCGGCCACGCGGGCCGCGAGCACCGGGCCCAGGTCCACGCCGCACACCGGCATCGGGGTCGCAGACGCGGCGATCCGCGCGGCGAGGTCCGCGACCCCGGCCCGGAGCGGTCCCAGGTCGAGGTCGGGGGCCGCGAGCGCCACCGCGTCGGCCGGCAGCGTGTCCGCCATCTCCGGCGCCTGCAGGCGCTCGAACACGGCGTCGTCCGCCATCGGTGCCTTGATGTCGACCTCGAACGGCCGGAGCCGCGTCGCACGCAGCCGATCCGCGACCGGGGCCAGGTACACGTTGAGCAGCCGCGCGCCAACGGGCGTCTCGATCCGCTGGCGGACGTGGGCCTGCACCACCAGCAGGCGCCCCGGCGTGCGTCCGAGCGCCGCGAGCCGCTCCAGCACGAACCGCCGGCGCCGTTCGCCCTCGGGCGGCCGGAATCGCCAGCGGAGCCGCGCGACCGGGCCCATGTGGCGTGGCCGGCGCGGGATCTCGGTGGTGCGGCGCGCCACGATGGGCGGCTCGTCCGCGGCCTCGATGGCCGTGGGTCCCCCGCCCCGGTGCTCGACGATCGCCAGCCCGTCCCGTCCGGCGATCAGCCGGGCCGCATCGGCGAGGTCCGCGTCCACGCGGGGTCCGAGCTCCAGGGCGACCGTCCTCGGGTGCTCCGCGAGCAGCCGGTCCACGACCGAGAGCCAGAGCATGCTGTCCAGGACCCAGGTCCAGTGGCCCTGGCGTGCGCCGTACCAGTAGGACGTGTCGCCGCTCGCCATGGCGTCCGCGATGCCGGACGCCTCGGCCCAGTCGTCGAGGGCGATGGCGGCCTCGGCGAACAGGTCGCGCTCGCGCATGATCCGCTCGACGACGTCACGCACCAGGACGACGCGCCCCGTGGAGGCGCCGCGAGGTGGAACCCAGCCGGTGTCGAGGACCACGGTCGTCGTGTCGGGAGGGGCGTCGCCCTCCGCCGGCGCGGTCGCGACGAAGCGAAGGCGCGGGCCGTCCGGGGCCGCCTCCAAACG
>JAICUV010000238.1 GCA_025935655.1 Chloroflexota bacterium
ATCCGGATGCACTCGATCGTGCGGGCGCCGGTGTTGTCGGCGACGCGCAGCCGGGTAGAGGCCTGGATCACGCCTGGCCCTCCTCGGCGACCTGGCCGGCCTCGTCACCGTCGGCCTGCTTGCCGGGGTGCGCTGCGGCGTGGATCGCCTCGGTGGTCTCGGGCTCCTCGGCCACGATGGTCTCTGCTGCACGCTCCTCGCCCGCACGAGAGAGGACGGACACCAGGCGCCAGCGCTTGGTGGCGGAGAGCGGACGCGACTCCTCGATGAGGACCGTGTCGCCGATCTTCGCCTCGTTGCGCTCGTCGTGGGCCGCGAACTTGGTCGAAGCCTTCATGACGCGCTTGTACAGGCGGTGGCGCGTCAGGCGCTCGACGGACACGACGATCGTCTTGTCCGACTTGTCGCTGACGACGCGGCCGACCTTGGTCTTCCGCTGTCCCTTCACGGGGGTGGTGGCTCCTGCGGTGGGCATCCCGACGCTCCTACTCCGCCGAGCGCGTGGCGGTGGACCGCTCGCGCTGGACGGTGAGGATCCGGGCGATCGTCCGTCGCGTCGCCGGGATCTGGCTGTAATCCTTCAACTGCCTGGTCGAGAGGGCGAACCGGGCCTGCCAGAGGTCCTGCTTGGCCTCCTTCAGGCGATCCTCGAGCTCCAGGTCGGTGAGCTTCCGGACCTCACCGATCTCCATCGGTGACCTCCTTCGACGTCGTCTCGCGGAGAACGACGCGAGTCGCCACCGGGAGCTTGTGCGAGGCGAGCCGCATGGCCTCGACGGCCGCTTCGTGCTCGACACCCGCCATCTCGAACAGGATCCGTCCGGGGCGCACGACGGCGACCCAGTGATCCGGGGCGCCCTTGCCGGAACCCATGCGGGTCTCGGCGGGCTTCTTCGTCGCCGGCTTGTCCGGGAAGACGCGGATCCAGATCTTGCCACCGCGCTTGACCGAGCGGGTCATCGCGCGACGGGCGGCCTCGATCTGCCGGGCCGTGATCCAGGCCGGCTCGAGGGTCGCCAGCCCGTACTCGCCGAAGGCGACCGTGTGGCCGCCCTTCGCCATGCCGGACATGCGGCCGCGCATCACCTTGCGGTGCTTGACGCGTTTCGGCATCAGCATCGCTACACCCCCTGCGACGCGCTGGCGGCGGCGCTGACGGCGGCCGCTGCCTCACGACGGCGCTTCTCCACCGGGATCTCGCCCCGGTAGATCCACACCTTGACGCCGATGCGGCCGTAGGTCGTGCCGGCGTGCACCTGGCCGTAGCTGATGTCGGCGCGGAGCGTGCCGAGCGGGATCCGGCCTTCGCGGTCCCACTCGCGGCGGCCCATCTCGGACCCGCCGAGGCGGCCCGCGAGGGCGATCTTCACGCCCTTCGCGCCGGCCTTCATCGACCGCTGGATCGACTGCTTCATCGCCTTCTTGTAGGCGACGCGGCGGGTCAGCTGCTGCGCGATGTTGAGCGCGACGAGGTACGCGTCGAGCTCGGGCTGGCGGATCTCCTTGATCTCCAGCTTCACCTTGCGCTTGGTGACCTCGCCGATCTCCTTGCGCAGGATCTCGACGTTCTGGCCGCCGCGGCCGATCACGATGCCCGGCTTCGCGGTGTGGATCGCGACCGTGACGTGGTTGATGCCACGCTCGATCTCCACGCCGCTCACGCTGGCGTTCGCGAGGCGCCGGTCAAGCAGCTGCCGGATCGCGATGTCCTCCTTGAGGAGGGTGGTGTACTCCTTGTCGGCGTACCACTTGGCAGTCCACGTTCGGGTGTAGCCCAGGCGGTAGCCGTACGGATGGACCTTGTGTCCCATGCCTAGGCCTCCCGGTCCGCGACGACGATGGTGATGTGCGTCATGGGCTTGTGGATCGGGAACGCCCGACCCTGGGCCCGAGGCCGCCAACGCTTGATCGTCGGGCCCTCGTTCGCAATCGCGTCCGCGATGTAGAGCTCATCGGCGGAGCGACTGAGGTTGTTCTCGGCGTTGGCCGTCGCGCTCTTCAGCACGCGCGCGACGTCGCGCGCGGCCGCCTGCGGCATGAACCGCAGGATCGCGGTGGCCTCCTCCACCGGCTTGCCCTTGATCGCCTCGGTCACGAGGCGGGCCTTCCGGGTGGAGCCACGCAGGTACTTGGCGGTAGCGGAAACACGCATCTCGCTCCCCTACCGCAGTCCGCCGGACCGGTCGGCCGTCTTGCCGTGCCCGCGATACGTGCGGGTGGGCGCGAACTCGCCGAGTCGGTGACCGACCATGTTCTCGGTGACGTACACCGGGACATGCTTCTTGCCGTTGTACACGGCGATGGTGTGCCCGATGAAGTCGGGGAAGATGACGGAGGCGCGCGACCAGGTCTTGAGAACCTTCCGCTCGTTCCGCTTGTTCATGTCCTGCACGCGGCCGAGAAGCCGGGGCTGGACGAACGGTCCCTTCTTGACCGATCGCGACATGCTCTGACTCCTCTCCTATGCCTTGCGATGGCGGCTGCGGACGATGAGGCGGCTCGTGGTCTTGCCACGGCGCGTCCGATAGCCCATGGCGGGCTTGCCCCACGGCGTCTTCGGGGGCATGCCCGTCGGGGACTTGCCCTCGCCGCCGCCGTGCGGGTGATCCCGCGGCGTCATCGCGACGCCCCGGACCTCCGGGCGCTGACCCATGTGGCGGGCGCGCCCGGCCTTGCCGAGGCTCTGGTTCTCGTGGTCGAGGTTGCCGACCTGGCCGATGGTCGCGATGCAGCGGAGCGGCACGCGGCGCATCTCGCCCGACGGGAGCCGGACGGTGGCGAAGTCGCCTTCCTTGGCGAGCAGCTGGGCGGACGTGCCGGCGGACCGGACGATCTGGCCACCCTTGCCCGGGACGAGCTCGATGTTGTGGATCGTCGTGCCCAGCGGGATGTTCGCCAGCGGGAGCGCGTTGCCCACCCGGGCCTCGGCCGCCGGGCCGGAGACGACGACGTCACCGACCTTGAGGCCGTTCGGGATCAGCATGTAGCGCTTCTCGCCGTCCCGGTAGTGGAGCAGGCCGATCCGCGCGGAGCGGTTCGGGTCGTACTCGATCGTCGCGAGACGGGCGGGCACGCCGAACTTGTCGCGCTTGAAGTCGATGCGGCGATAGTGGGTCTTCTCGCCGCCGCCGCGATGGCGGACGGTGAGCCGGCCCTGGTTGTTCCGGCCGGAGCCGCGCTTCATCGGCTCCAGCAGGGGCTTGTGCGGCTGGTCGGTGGTGATCTCGTCGAAGGTCGAGCGGGTCATCCACCGGCGACCCGGGGAGGTCGCCTTGTAGCTTCGGAGCGGCATTCCTACACCCCCTCGAAGAATTCGATCTTCTGGCCGGGGGCGAGGGTCACGATCGCCTTGCGCCAGTCGGGGGTATGCCCCACGACGCGGCCGCGCTTCGTGCCACGCTTCTTCTCCTTGCCCTTCGAGGTCAGCACGTTGACGGCGACGACGGTCACCTTCTCCTTGCTGTAGAGCTCCTCGACGGCGGCCTTGATCTGGATCTTGTTCGCCTTCGTGTGGACGGCGAACGTGTACTTCCCGCGGCCGGACTCGTCGATCGACTTCTCCGAGATCACGGGGCGCAGGATGATGTCCGCGGCGGTGAGGACGGTCACGAGTACACCTCCTCCATCCGGGCGAGCGCGGGCTGCTCGATGACGACGGCGTCCGCGTTGAGCAGGTCGACGACGTTCAGCGAGTCCGCGAGGATCACCGAGACCGACGGCAGGTTTGCCGCGGACCGGAGCAGCATCGCGTCCTTGGCCGGGGCCACGACGAGCACGCGGCGGGCGTGGCCATCGCCGGCGCCCAGCGCCGTGAGGATCGCGACGAACGCCTTCGTGCGGGGCTCGGCATCCATGCCGAAGTGGTCCACGACGCGGATCGCGTCGTCACCGAACTTCGCGGTCAGCGCCGAGCGGAGCGCCAGGCGGCGCATCTTCTTCGGCAGCTTCTGGTCGTAGGAGCGCGGGTGCGGGCCGAACACGACACCGCCGCCGCGGTAGTGCGGCGCGGTGCGCGAGCCCTGGCGGGCGCGGCCGGTGCCCTTCTGGCGGTACGGCTTCTTGCCGCCGCCACGGACCTCGCCGCGGGTCTTCGTGTCGGCCGTGCCCGTGCGGCGGCCGGCGAGCTGGGCGACGACCGCCTGGTGGAGGACGGCCTCGTTGACGGGCGCTGCGAACAGCGCCTCGGCGAGGTCGACGCTCCCGACGGAGGCGCCGGTTCGGTCGAACAGTGTGGTCTGCGGCATCGTCAGGCCTTCCGGACGAAGGTGAGCGCGCCGGGGGCGCCGGGGACCGATCCCTTGACCAGGATCAGGTTCCGCTCGGCGTCGACACGGATGACGCGCAGCTTCTTCATCGTGACCCGCTCGTGCCCCATGTGGCCGCCCATCTTGAGGCCCTTGTAGACACGTCCGGGGGTGGTGCCGGGGCCGATGGAGCCCGGCTTGCGGTAGTTGTCGGAGCCGTGGGTCTTGGGACCGCGGCTGAAGTTGTGGCGCTTCACGGTGCCCGCGAAGCCCTGGCCCTTCGAGACGCCCGTGACGTCGACGATGTCGCCCTCGGCGAAGACGTCGCCCACGGTGATCTGCTGGCCGACGTTGTAGTCGTCCACGCTGTCCAGCCGGAACTCGCGGATGTAGCGCACCCGGGGGAGGTCCTTGAGCTGGCCGGCGAGCGGCTTGGTGAGCTTGCGACGCTCCCCGGCGCCGAGCTGGACGGCCGTGTAGCCGTCGCGCTCGCCGGTCCGGAGGCGGGTCACGGTGTTCGGGGTGAGCTCCACCACCGAGACGGCGACCATCGTCCCGTCCGGCTGGAAGACCTGGGTCATGCCGACCTTGCGGCCGATCAATCCAATGCTCATCGGCGTCACATCTTGATTTCGATGTCGACGCCCGCTGCGAGCGAGAGCCGCATCAGTGCGTCGACGGTCTTCGACGACGGATCGAGGATGTCGATGAGCCGCTTGTGGGTGCGGATCTCGAACTGCTCCCGCGAGTCCTTGTCGATGAACGGCGACCGGAGGACCGTGAACTTCTCGATCCGGGTCGGCAGCGGCACCGGGCCGACGACGTCCGCGCCGGTGCGCTGCGCCGTCTCCACGATCTGGGCTGCCGACTGGTCGAGCAGCCGGTGGTCGTAGGCCTTGAGGCGGATCCGGATCCGCTGCTTCGCCATCTCTTCGATCCCTACGCGATGATGCTGACGATGGCGCCGGCACCGACGGTGCGGCCGCCCTCGCGGATGGCGAAGCGCTGGCCGACCTCGAGGGCGATCGGGGTGATCAGCTCGACCGTCATCTCGACGTTGTCGCCGG
>JAICUV010000311.1 GCA_025935655.1 Chloroflexota bacterium
CGGCGGGGCGTCAGGCGGATCGCGGCGCCGCCCTCGACGGGCATCCGGACGCTGTCGATCCAGCCGTAGCACAGGACCTCGTCCACGAGCTCCTGCCACGTGATCGTCGGCAACCCGGATTCCTTGGGGCGGAACCCGGCCCACAGCTCGGGCGCCGTGGCGTGGTGCTCGTCCAGCCATGCCCGCAGCTCCCCGGGCGAGGCGAAGAACAGGATGTCGTGCGGTTCGAGGCGGGCCATCCCCGCCAGCCTACCCGGCCCGACGGGACGCCTGCCCTAGACTGGCCGGGTGACCCGTGACGAGCTCATCCTGCGCACCCGCCAGCTCATCGCCGAGGGCGAGCGGCTGGACGCGGACCCGTCGATGACCGCGCTCACGACCTGGCTCCAGCTGTCCGACGACCTCCTCTCGCACGCGTGGGGGACGATGGACCGCTACCACCTCGCCTGGCTGATGGTCGGGAAGCCCAAGGGCATCATCCGCGGGCGGCCGATGACCGCGGACGAGGAGGCGGCGTACGTCCGGGAGGTGGTGGCCCAGAAGACGGCCGCGCTGCGGATGAGCCTCGACGCGGTGGAGCGCCAGGGGATGCCGTTCGTGGGCGAGACGGGTGGGGTAGGGCCCGGGCAGGGCATGGGCGCGGTCCCGGCCACCGGGGCCCCGGGCGAAGAGCCGCACGCGGCCGCCGAGCCGGGCCCCAGCAACGAGGCGGTCGCGGTGCGCCATGCGCACCTCGCCCAGGGCTCGCGACGCTCGATCCCGCTGGACCCGGAGCTCCAGCGCCGTCTCGACGAGGCGCGGGCGGCCGCTTCCGGGCACGCGGGCCACGACACGGGTGCCGGCGACGCCGCCGGTGGCTCCGCGGCGACCCGGCGCGCACCCCGGCCGGAGCGACTCCAGCGGTGACGCCGTCGCCGGATCGGACGACCGCGGTCGGCGGAACGCGCCAGGTGCCCGTCCCGGACGCCGTCGCGCGCGACTACATCCTCCTCGCGCTGCGGCTCGACCAGCACCTGCCCGGGACGGTGGACGGGTTCTTCGGCCCGGCAGCCCTCAAGGCGCAGGTCGACATGGAGCAGCTCCGCGCCCCGGCCCGCCTGGCCGAGGACGCCGCCGCGCTGCGCGGGCGCCTCGCCGACGAGCTGCCCGAGGATGCGCCGCGCCGCCACTGGCTCGAGCTCCAGCTCGTCGCGCTGGAGACGCTCGCGCGGGTGCGCGCCGGCGAGGCGATCGCGTACCTCGACCAGGTCGAGCGCTGCTTCGCGATCCGGCCATCGCGCCGGCCGGACGCGCTGATCGACGCCGCCGCGGCGGCAATGGACGCGCTGCTCCCCGGCGACGGGCCGCTCGCGGACCGGGACGCCGCGGACGACGAGCGCTGGACGATCCCGCCGGACCGCGTGCGGGGGGTCGTGGATGGGCTCGTGCCGCGGTTCCGGGCCTGGGCGGCCGGGCACTACGAGATCCCAGAGGGCGACGAGCTCTCTGTGAACCTCGTCCGGGGCCAGCCCTGGACCGGCTACAACTGGTATGACGGCGGGTACCGCTCGCGCGTGGACTTCAACCTCGACCTGCCCGTCCGGCTGCCGAAGTTCGTGGGCGTCGTGGCCCACGAGACATATCCTGGCCACCACCTGGAGCACGCGCTCAAGGAGTCCGTGCTCGTCGAGGCGCACGGTCACGGCGAGGCGAGCGCACTCCTGATCAACACGCCCGAGTGCCTCATCTCCGAGGGGCTCGCGAACCTCGGGCGCGAGCTGGTCGTGCCGCCCGATGCGCTCGCCGACCTCCTCGTCGAGCTCGCGCCCGTCGCCGGCGTGCCGATCGCCGGGGATCCGGCCGAACTCCGCGAGGCGGCCGCGCGCCAGGTGGCGATCCGCGCCCAGCGCGAGATCCTCGACGAGGCCAGGCTCAACGCGGCGCTGCTCCTCCATGCCGACGGGGTCGCACGGGGCGAGGTCCTGGACTATCTCGTGACCGTCGGCCGGTTCGACCCCGCGACCGCCGCCAAGCGTCTCGAGTTCATCGAGCATCCCCTGTGGCGGCTGTACATCCACGTCTACTTCGAGGGTGAGCGGCTGCTCCGCGAATGGCTGCACCTCGTCCCAGCGGCCGAGCGGCCCGCGCGCTTCGGCCGGCTGCTGACGGAGCCGATGACGCCGGTCTCGGTCCAGGCGGAGATCGACGCGGCCTGATCGCGGCCGCCACCCGGGTGAGCCGGCCCGCCGGCGCCGCGGGATGGGGCTCAGCGCGCCCGGATCGCCGCCACCAGCGCCGCGAGGGCGATCTCGGCGTACGCCAGCAGGCCGTAGCGCTCGTTGATGTAGTCGATCGGCCCCAGGACGCCGCCTCCCGTCCGCGCGAGGAGCGATTCCAGGACGAGGCCCGCCGCGATGGCGAGGGCCGCGACGACGGCCGCGACCAGCGCGCGGCGGGGGATCGGCGTCCCGGCGGCTCCCCAGACGAGGGCGATGGCGACGATCCAGCCGGCGAATGCGGCGATCGCGAGCGTCCCGAGCCCGAGGTCCACCTGGCCCACGACGGCGCGCCCGATCGCGACGACGAGGCCGACGCTGGCCGCGGCCAGGACCCCGCGACGCACCGAGCCGGCGGGGCCGTGCGGCACGGCATCGGCCACGGCCGGGGCGCCCGGTCCGCCCGCCGCGGCGCCGGGACCGCTCGGCGGCGTCGTGCCGCGGTAGCGCTCGCCCGGGGCACGGTCGAGCCGGCGGGGGTGTCCGGGCTCCGGCGTCTCGGTCATGACCAGATGCTACGCGGAGCCGTCCCGGACGGTATCCTTCCGTCCGTGAGTCATCCCACGCTCGGCAAGCCGCCGCGCAGCCTCCACGCCGGGTTCCCCGAGGGCGCCGCCCGTCTCCGGACGGAGCGCAGCCGCCTCGCGGTGCGCGCGCTCGAATCGGCCGTGGACCAGGACCCGACGTTCCGGACGCGCTACGACGACGAGGGGCTACGGAGCCTGCTCGCCGACGCGGAGGCGTTCCTGGACCGGCTGGCGCTGTGCGTCGCCGGCAACGACCCGCACTGGCTCAAGGAGTTCGCCGACATGTCCGCGCCGGTCTTCCGCCGCCGGAAGGTCGCGATGGACGACGTCGTGCGCCTGCTCGAGGGCCTCCGCGCCGGAGCCCGCGGCGTGCTGTCCGAGGCCGAGACCGTGCCGGCGGACGCCGCCATCGACGAGGCCGTCGCCGTCTTCACGTGGTACCGCCGCCTCGCGGGCGACGCGCGCAAGCGCAACCCGATCCTCGCCGCGTTGTACAAGGGCGCGTAGGAGCCACGATGACGATCAAGTGGGTCAAGTCCGACCCGCTCGTGATGAACGGCGAGCCGTTCTGCTACGGCTCGCGGCTCACCGTCCGCCAGGTCCTGCAGGCGCGCGCGAACGGGATGACGCTCGTGGACATGCTCAAGGATCACCCCGAGCTGCGCGTCGTGGGGATCGCGGAGGCCTACGCGTTCGCGGCCGCGAACAGGGACCGGTACGCGGAGTTCTTCGCCAAGGACGGCTCCCTCGTCGGTCCGGGGTACACCATCGACGAGGCCGCCGCGCTCCCGCAGCGCCTCCGGATCCCGGGCGTCGTCATCAAGGCGGCCGTCCCGGCCTGAGGGCGTCCACCACCCGGACGCAGGATCGTCGCCGACCCTACCG
>JAICUV010000366.1 GCA_025935655.1 Chloroflexota bacterium
CGCGCGCGTCGAGCGCCGGGACGCTGGTGACGTAGCCGGGCCAGAGCACGATCACCACGTCGCCGTACGGCGCGAGCGCAGCCTCCGCGTCGGCCTTCGGGAGCCCGAGCACCTGCCGCTCGAGCGCCGCGGCATCGAGCGGCCGCACCTGCCTGGCCGTGCCGTCGACGGGGAAGGTGATGACGCCGTTGACCACGCTCCCCTCCCCCACGTCCACGCTGATCGAGTCCGGGACCAGCTCGTAGCCCTCGGTGATCGACGAGGCCAGGCGCTCCTCGGCGATCGCCTCGATCGGCGTGGCGTCGACCGTCTGGACGGTCCCCGTGCCGGTCATCGAGAGCGGGAACGTCGCGACCTCCTGGCCCACGAGCGTCGCCGGGTCCACGTCGGTCGCGAGGTCGGTCATGACGGCCGTCTCCGGGAACACCGTCGTGCCCTCCGGGACGGCATCCGGACCCTCGAGCGCCGCCGCGAACTGCGCCGAGGTCTCGGTCTTGAGCTGCGCGATCGCGGCGTCGACGTCCTCCTGCTTCACGCGCGGGAGCTCCGTGCGAGACCCGCCGCTGGTCGCCGCCGGGTTGGTCACCCGCACCAGGTTCCGGTTGTAGCGCGCCGGGACGACGCGGATCGTGCCCGCGTCCACGTTGCCGCCCTCGCCGGCCTGGTCGGCAGTGACCGTGACCTCGCTCGTCGTGCACCGGACGGTGATGTTGGGCGGCGTGCCGGCGATCACCGCGACGGGCAGGAACGTCTCCTCGTCGACCGCGAACCCGGTCCCGCCCCGGGTCCCGACGATCGTGCCCGCCGGGATCCGGTAGGAGGCGGACGGATCGCAGTTCGTGAACCGAACCGCGCCCTTCGCCTTCTCGCGGACGACCTTCTTCCCGGTCGCCTTGAACTCGCCGGACGCGGTCACCGGGATGCTGAGCGTCGTCGCGGGGATGACCCCCGCGGCGGGATCGACGGCCGTCGCGGCAGGGTCGGCGGTGACGGTGAACGAGATGGGGCCGATGGTCTCGATGTGGGGCGTGACCGTGATGTCCGCCGACGGCAGCACCGTGACGGCGGCGACGGCACCCGCGCCCAGCACGAGCAGCAGGACGAGGAGGGCCGCGATCGGGCCCCTGCCCGGCCGGCGGCGCCGGCTCCCCTCCTCGACGCCAGGGGCACCGTGGTCGTGCGAGGCGGGCTCCGTGATCGGGACCCGCTGGCGCTGGGTGGGGACCGTGTCGCGCGAGGGATCGATCGGACGGCCGTCGCCCTGGCCCGGGATCGGGGCCCCGGCGCCGGCCCCACCGGTCTGCCCACCGGTCGGCCCGCCGACCGCCGCCGCGCCGATCGCACCGGCCACCGGCCCTCCGCCGGCCGCTCCGGCACCCGCCGTCGTCTCCGCCGCCGCGTCGTCGGCGTCGAGGGCCGCCTCGTACTCGCCCACGGACGTGAACACGGGCAGCCCGGCCGACGCCGCGAGCGCCCGCGCCGACGCGTCCGGCGCCACGATGTCCAGCCTGCGGCCGCTCGCCAGCGCCTCGCGGGCCAGGAGCCGGAAGTTGATCCGCGAGGTCGCGACCCGCGACCCGAACGGGAGCACCAGGCCGACCCGCGCGTCATCCGCCGACCGGATCCGGGACGCCGCCGACGTGATCTCGTCGTCCGCGTCGAGGTAGACGATGGTGGCCATCTAGACCTTCATCGCCCGCAGCACCCGGCGGAGCGCCGCGTCGAGCGGGTCCTCGGACGTGTGGAGCTCGATCGCCTGGTACGCGAGCCCGAGCGGGGTGACGTCCTGTTGGTCAACGAGAAGGTTCGTGGCGTCACCGATCGCGTCGACCTGGTCGGGCGCCATGATCGTGACCTCGGGCGGTCGCGCGAACGAGAGCCGCTTCCAGAACCGCTCCGCGGCCACCGCCTGGCGGATCTCCGGCAGGCGCGAGCCGCCGCCGCAGACCCAGATCCGGGACGGCAGCATCTCGCCCGCGGCCAGCTCCTCCATCACGAGCTCCACGCCGGCGGCCCAGACCGCGACGTCGTCCCCGACGATCTCCGCGACCTGCGCCCGCTCCGGGAAGTCGAGACCGCGGGCGTAGTCCACCTTGAGCTGCTCGGCGCGCGGGAACGGGAGGTCGAGGTGGTCGGCGATGGACTTCGTGAACGCGCGCCCGCCGAGGGCGAACATCCGGGTGCCCTCGATGCCGCCCTGGCGCACGAGGGCCACGTCCGTCGTGCCGCCCCCGACGTCGATGAACAGGGCTCCCGCCTGGCGGACCTGCTCCGGGCCGAGGACGCGTGCGACGGCGTACGGCTCGGCCACGATCTCCAGCAGCTCGAGGTCCAGCTGGCTCGCCACCGACTGCAGCGCGCCCAGGTGCACGAGCGGGGCGAACGCGTTGAAGATGCCGATCTTGATGTGGCGGCCCTGGAAGCCCACCGGGTTGGTGAGCCCGTAGCCGTCGATCGAGGCGCCCACAATCGCGCTGTGGACGAGCCGGACGTCGACCTGGGGCAGGCCGGTCTCCCAGGTGATCGACCGCTCCGCCTCGCGGAGGGCCTCGTGCTGGACCGTGTCGATCAGCTTCTGGAGCTCGGCTTCGGTGATCGGCTGGTCGGGCTTCTTGCGCTCCTGGCTGTGGGTCGTCGTGA
>JAICUV010000068.1 GCA_025935655.1 Chloroflexota bacterium
CGCGGACGCCGGGCGGCAAGGTCCGACGCGACGCCGTCCGCGCGCTCCTCGCGGGCGAGCCCGCGGGAGAGCTCGCGCGTCCCGACGGGGACGCGATCGGCTGGCGGGTCGCCGGGTCCGGTCCACGCCACGTGCTCCTGCTCCATGGCACGCTGAGCACCGCGCAGCAGCTCGATCGGCTCGCCGCGGCGCTCGCCGCGCCGGGAGGCGTCACCGTCCATGCCCTCGACCGGCGCGGTGCGGGCGCCAGCCGGCTGGGGGATCCGCGGCCGCTCGACGCGAGCGTGCACGTGGACGACATCCGCGCCTACCTCGACGCCCGTGGCATCGCCCGAGCCGCAGCGGTCGGCATCAGCTTCGGCGGCGTGATCGCGCTCGAGGCGGCGGCCCGCATGCCCGGGCGCGTGGACGCGGTCGTCGCCTATGAGCCGCCCTACGGCCTCCTGGCGGACGCGGAGCGCCTGGCCTGGTTCCGCCGCGTCGGCGCGGACACCCAGCGCGCCCACACGGACGGCGGGCCGCCGGCGGCCGCGGAGACGTTCCTGCGCCACGTCGCCGGCGACGCCGCGTGGGACCGGCTCCCCGAGCGCGCCCGCGCGTTCCTCGCGCGGGAAGGGGACGGCGCCCTCGCCGACGCGGCGCTGACTGGCCTGGACCCCGACGGGCTGGCGCGCATCGAGGCGCCCGTGCTCCTCCTCACCGGGACCGCGAGCGAGCCGTTCTACGCCCCCATCGCGGCAGCCCTTGCCCGCCGGATCCCGGGCGCCCGCCAACGTGCCCTCGAGGGGTTCCGCCACACCTCCCCGATCACCGACCCGACCGCCGTCGCCGCCGCGATCCGCGATGGCATCCATCCGACCCCGATCGCGAACCCGACCACGACCGCGGCGTCAGCCGTCCCACTGGAGCCCGCCCGATGACCGACGCCCTCCCGCCCGACCACACGCCTTCGGGCGCGAGCACCGGGGCCGGCAACGCGGCCGCGCCCACCGAGGTGCGGGTGATGTTCGACCGGATCGCGAACCGCTACGACCTCATGAACCTGCTCATCTCCGCGTTCCAGGAGCCGCGCTGGCGGCGGCTGCTCGTGGAGCGCGCGGGGCTGCGCCCCGGCGACGCCGCGCTCGATGTCGCGAGCGGCACGGGCAAGGTGGCCGCGGACCTGCAGGACCGGGTCGCGCCGTTCGGCCGGGTGCTCGGCGTGGACCTCAGCCCGGGCATGATCGCCGTGGCGCGGGACCGCTACACGGACCGCGTGGGCCTGGAGTACGTGGTGGGGGACGCGCTCGCCCTGCCCACCGAGGACGCGACCTTCGACGCCGCGACCATCGCCTTCGGGATGCGCAACCTGCCCGACTACCGGCGCGGGTTCGAGGAGATGACCCGCTCGGTGCGCCCGGGCGGCCGCGTCCTGTGCCTCGAGATCGCCCGGCCGCGCAGCCGGCTCGCGCGGTTCATGCGCTGGTGGTTCGACCGGATCGTGCCCGTCATCGGCCGCCTCGCGGGCCAGGGCGCCGCGTACGGCTATCTCGTCAGGTCCGTCCAGGCGTACCCGTCGCCGGAGCGGATCGCCGAGATCATGGCCGAGGCGGGCCTGGTGGACGTGCGCTGGCAGGGCCTGACCGGCGGGATCGTGACGCTCCACGAGGGCACCGTCCCGGAGCGCTGACGGCCGCCCTGCGTCGAATGTCCGATGCCCCGGCCCGGGGCACCCCCTAGACTCCCGCGGTGCCGAACCCCGTTGTCCGGGCTGCCGACGCCGTGGCGCCGCCGCGGCTCGGACGCTCCTTCCGCCTGCTGCTCCTCACGTCGGTGGTCACCAACACCGGCGACGGCATCGCGCTGGCAGCCGGACCCCTCCTCGTCGCCAGCCAGACCCGCGATCCGCTGCTCGTCTCGATGGCGGTCCTCGCGCAGAACCTGCCGGTGCTCCTGTTCGGGTTCGCGGCCGGCGTCCTGGCCGATCGGGTGGACCGGGTGCGGCTCATGGCCGTCGTCAACCTCGTCCGCGGCATCATCCTCGCGCTGCTCGCCGCGAGCGTCGCGACCGGCGTCGTCAGCATCGTCGTCGTCCTCGCCGCCCTGTTCGCCCTGGGAACGGCGGAGACCTTCGCCGACATCGGCAGCGCGAGCATCCTGCCGCGGCTCGTGCGGCGCGAGGACCTGGGCATCGCGAACGCGCGGATCACGGGATCGGTGCTGCTGACCAACCAGCTCGTCGCCCCGCCCATCGGCGCGTTCCTGTTCGCCATCGGGATGGCCCTGCCGTTCATCGCGGACGCGGCGGGCTTCCTGCTGGGCGCGGTCCTCGTCACGCGGGTCGTGTACTCGGTAGTGGTGGATGCCCCGGCCGTCGTCGAGCGACGCCACTGGCGGCACGAGATGGCCGAGGGCCTGCGCTGGCTGTGGGACCACCCCCCGATGCGGACCCTCGTGATCACGATCCTCGCGTTCAACGTGACCTTCGGGGCGGCGTGGTCGGTGCTCGTCCTCTACGCCCAGGAGCGCCTGGGCATGACCGCCGTCGGGTTCGGGCTGATCACGACCGCGATGGCGATCGGCGGGATCGTGGGCACCGTGTCCTACGGCCGGCTGGAGCGTCGGTTCTCGCTCGCCGACATCATGCGCGTCGGGCTGGTGATCGAGACCTGCACCCACCTCGTGCTCGCGCTCACGACGCTGCCGGCGGTCGCGCTCGTCACGTTCACGGTGTTCGGGGCGCACGCCTTCGTGTGGGGGACGACGGCGACGGCGATCCGCCAGCGGGCGGTCCCGGACGCGCTCCTCGGGCGGGTCACGGGCGTCTACCACGTGGCCGTGATGGCGGGGATGGTGATCGGCACGCCGATCGGGGGGCTGCTCGCCCGCCAGTACGGGATCACCGCGCCGTTCTGGTTCGGGTTCGCGGGCTCGGCGATCCTCGTCGTGCTCCTGTGGCGGGAGTTCGCCAACATCGTCCATGCGAGCGAGCACCCGGCGGAGATGGCGCCGGCCGCCCATTCCTGACACGAGATGGCAGGAGCGGTGCGGTACCATGCGCCGCCCATGTCCGACACGTCCGCCGCGCCCACGCCGCTCATCCACGCTCGGGGCCTGACCAAGCGCTTCGGCGAGTTCACGGCCGTCGACGGGATCGACTTCGACGTGGCGACCGGCGAGAGCTTCGGCTTCCTGGGCCCCAATGGCGCCGGCAAGACCTCCACGATGCGGATGGTGGCGTGCGTCTCCCCGGTGACGGCGGGCACGCTGCGGATCCTCGACCTGGACCCGAACCTCGACGGACCGCGGATCCGCGGCCGGCTGGGCGTCGTGCCCCAGCAGGACACGCTGGACACCGAGCTGTCGGTCAAGGACAACCTCGTGATCTACGGCCGGTACTTCGGCCTGTCGCGCAAGGAGGCGGGGCGGCGCGGCGACGAGCTGCTCGAGTTCGCCCAGCTCACGGAGCGCGCGAACGACAAGGTCGAGCCGCTGTCGGGCGGCATGAAGCGGCGGCTGACGATCGCGCGGGCGCTCATCAACGAGCCGTCGATCCTCCTGCTCGACGAGCCCACGACGGGCCTCGACCCGCAGGCGCGCCACCTCCTCTGGGAGCGTCTGTACCGCCTCAAGCAGCGTGGCGTGACGCTCGTCCTCACGACGCATTACATGGACGAGGCCGAGCAGCTGTGCGATCGGCTCGTGGTCATGGACAAGGCACGGATCGTGGCCGAGGGCTCGCCGCGCCAGCTCATCGAGGCGTACTCGACCCGCGAGGTGACCGAGCTCCGGTTCCCGGTCGGCGTCCAGGAGACACTGGACGGGCAGCTGGACGGGATCGGGGAGCGGATCGAGCTGCTGCCGGACCGCGTCCTCGTGTACTCCGATGACGGCGAGGCCGCCGCCGCGGCGGCCCACCAGCGCGGCCTGCAGCCCGAGACCGTCCTCGTCCGGCGCTCGTCGCTCGAGGACGTGTTCCTGCGCCTCACCGGCCGGAGCCTCGTCGAGTGACCGCCGTCGTGGGGCCCGTCCGTGGCGACGCCGTCCCGCGCCAGAGCGCCCTCCGCAACGCGTACGCCGCGTACGAGCACCAGTGGCTCCTGTACCTCCGGACCTGGCGCGGGTCGATCTTCGGCTCGTTCGCGCAGCCGGTGCTGTTCCTCGTGGCGATGGGCGTCGGGCTCGGCGGGTACGTGGACCGCTCGGGGAGCGGCGCGATCGACGTTCCCTACATCCAGTTCCTCGCGCCGGCGCTGCTCGTGTCCACGGTCATGCAGGGGTCCACGTTCGAGGCGACGTTCCCGGTCCTGGGCGGCTTCCGCTGGAACCGGCGCTACCACGCGATGTACGCCACGCCGCTGTCGCCGTACGCCATCGCGTTCGGGCAGATCGCCTGGATCGCGACCCGGGCGACGATCGTGGCCACGATCTTCTGCGGCGTCATCATCGCGTTCGGCGCCGCGGGCACGCCCGGCATCGTGCTCGCGATCCCGGTCGGGACGCTCACGGCGCTCGCGTTCGCCGGCCCGATCGCCGCGTACATGACCACCCAGCGGGACACGACCGCGTTCAACGCGATCTGGCGGTTCGGGATCACGCCGCTGTTCCTGTTCTCGGGCACGTTCTTTCCGATCGAGTCGCTGCCCGAGCAGATCCGGTGGATCGCGTGGCTGCTGCCGCTGTGGCATGGCGTGGACCTGGCACGGGCGCTGTCGCTCGGCACCGTCGGCGACACGCCGCTCGTCCAGCTCGCCCACGTCCTGATCCTGTCGGGCTGCGCGATCGCCGGGATCATCGCGATGTTCGTCATGTACCGCCGGCAGCTCGAGCAATGAGCGGGTTCGTCGCGCCGCTGCGCATCCTCCCGTTCACGCTGGGCAGCCGCCGTGCGGCGCTGCTCATCGAGCGCAACGTCTACGTCTACAAGGCCGGCTGGCTGGTCATCTTCAGCGGCTTCTTCGAGCCGCTGTTCTACCTGCTGTCAATCGGCCTCGGCATCGGCGGGATCGTCGGCGACATCCCGGGACCGGACGGCACGCCGATCCCGTACGCGCTGTTCGTGGCACCCGCGCTGCTCGCCACCGCCTCGATGAACGGCGCGATCGCCGAGAGCACGTTCAACGTGTTCTTCAAGCTCAACTACCAGAAGACGTACGACGCCGTGCTCTCGACGCCGCTCGGGCCCGGCGACGTGGCGCTCGGAGAGATCGGCTGGGCCGTGATCCGGTCCACGCTCTACGCGCTCGGGTTCATGGTCGTGATCTTCGTGCTGGGCCTGGTGGTGTCGCCGTGGGCGATCTTCGCCGTGCCGGCGGCGACGCTGCTCGCGTTCGCGTTCGCCGCGGCCGGCATGGCCGCCACGACGTTCATGCGCTCGTGGCAGGACTTCGACCTGATCCAGCTCGTGGTCCTGCCGCTGTTCCTGTTCAGCGGCACGTTCTACCCCATCACCGCCTACCCGCCGGCCCTCCAGCTGTTCGTCCAGGTCACGCCGCTGTACCAGGGCGTGGACCTCATCCGCGCGCTGATCACGGGGGCCGTGGATCCGGGGATCCTGTGGCACGTGCTGTACCTCGGGGTGATGGGGATCGCGGGGCTGGCCGTGGTCTCGCGCCGACTCGACAAGCTGCTGCTCAAGTAGGCCGGCGGCGCCTCTCTCGTTTCCTCGCAGTCACCGGGTGGGTGGTAGACAAGAGATCGCGCTCGTTTCCGCAGCGGCCCACGCTCGGGTGGTCGCCGGCGGTGCTCATACATGCACACCGTGCATCGTATCTGCGCGTCCACGGCCATTCTGCCCACCAGGAGACTGTATGAGCACCGCGCGGCACTGGGACGGCCATTGCAGTCACCGGGTGCATGGATGACGAGAGCCCGTTGTCGACGACCCATGGGGTGGCTGTATGACATCGGATCCCCGCGGAGACCCTTGGGCGAGCTCCGCCGGCCGCTACGATCCCGCTGATGCCCATCACCGATCCCGTGGCCGCCGCTCGCGCCGCGCGGGACCTGCCCATGCTCGACGCCGCGATCGTCGACTGCTTCGCGTGTCCGCGGCTCGTCGCGTGGCGCGAGGAGCAGGCCCGGGTCAAGGTCGCGAGGTTCCGCGACGAGCCGTACTGGGGCCGCCCGATCCCCGGCTACGGCCCCGGGGACGCAAGGATCATCCTCGTCGGCCTCGCCCCGGCGGCGCACGGCGGCAACCGGACGGGCCGCGTGTTCACCGGCGACGAGTCGGGCGAGTTCCTGTGGCGGGCCCTCCACGCGCAGGGCATGAGCGACCGCGCGGTCAGCCGCCGCGCCGACGACGGCCTCCAGCTCATCGACACCCGGGTCGCCGCCGCCGTCCGCTGCGCCCCGCCCGCAAACAAGCCCACGCCGGAGGAGCAGCGCACCTGCCGTCCGTATCTCGTGCGCGAGCTCGAGCTGCTCACCGGCCTTCGCGTGATCGTGGCGCTCGGCGCCATCGGCTGGGAGGCAGCCCTCAAGGCCCTGGCGGCGCTCGGCCACGAGACGCCCCGACCCAAGCCCCGCTTCGCCCATGGCGGCGAGGCCACGATCGGCCCGTACACGCTCCTGGGCACGTACCACCCGAGCCAGCAGAACACGTTCACCCGCCGCCTGACCCAGCCGATGCTCCAGGCGGTCCTGGCTCGCGCGCGCGAGCTCGCGGGCACGGAGCCCAACCTCCCGTAAACTCGTCGTCCCATGACTGCGGAACGCGACTTCTACGAGGTGCTCGGCGTCGAGCGCGGCGCCGACGACGGCGCGATCAAGCGCGCCTTCCGCAAGCTCGCCCAGCAGTGGCACCCGGACGTCAGCACGGACCCGAAGGCCCAGGAGCGATTCAAGGAGATCAACGAGGCCTACCAGGTCCTGGGCGACCCGCAGCGCCGCCAGCAGTACGACATGTTCGGCCGTGCGGGCGTCAACGGGGCCGGGCAGCCCGGGTTCGACGCGGCGGGCTTCGGCGGGTTCTCGGACATCTTCGACGCCTTCTTCGGCGGCGCGATGGGCGGCAGCGCCCGGCGTGCGCGGCCCCAGACGGGCTCGGATCTCCGGTACGACCTCCGGATCACCTTCGACGAGGCCGTCCTCGGCACCGAGAAGGAGATCGAGTTCCCGGTCCTCGGCCGGTGCGAGACGTGCAGCGGGTCCGGTGCGAAGCCGGGCACGGAGCCCATCGAATGCCCGCAGTGCAAGGGACGCGGCGAGATCCGCAGCATCCGCCAGACGATGCTCGGCCAGATGGTCAGCGCGACGCCCTGCCCGCGCTGCCGCGGCGAGGGCAGGATCATCGAGGCCCCGTGCGAGACCTGCCACGGCGAGGGCCGCACCGAGCGCCGACGGAGCCTGCGGGTCTCGATCCCGGCCGGCATCGACGAGGGCCACCAGATCCGGCTCACGAACGAGGGCGAGGTGGGGCCCCGCGGTGGCGCACCGGGCAGCCTCTACGTCGCGGTCCACGTCACCGACCACCCGGAGCTGACCCGCGAGGGCACGGAGCTCTACTACGAGGCGGAGCTGTCGATCGCGCAGGCCGCCCTGGGCACGAAGATCCGCGTCCCCACGGTCGAGGGCGACGACACCGAGATCGAGATCAAGCCGGGCACGCAGCCGGGCACCGAGATCCGGCTCCGGGGTCGCGGCGTCCCGCACCTCCGCCGGTCCTCGTCGCGCGGCGACCTCCACGTCATCGCCAACGTCGCGGTGCCCACGAAGCTGACGAAGAAGCAGCGCGAGCTGCTCGAGGCGTTCGCCAAGGAGTCGGGCGACGTCATCTCCGAGCACCAGGGACTGCGCGAGAAGCTGGGCCTCGGGTGACGGGCGGCGCGCCCGGCGGCGACCGCACCGACGACACGCAGGTCCACGACCCGCTCGCCGGCATCGACCTGGTGACCGCGGCCGCGACCCCCGGGGCGTGGCTCGAGCTCGCGGTTGCGGCGGATCACGAGGCCGTCGAGGCCGTGTCCGAGATCCTCTCGCGGGCCGCGCCCGGCGGCACGTCCGTGGAGCCCGCGTTCGAGCTGGTGGAGGAGGGCCTCGCCGCCCGCGTCGACCTCGAGCGCCCGGCGCAGGTCCGCGCCCATCTCCCGCTCCTGGACGTGGACGCCGTCCGCGCCGCGGTGGCGCAGGCGGACCGGGAGCTCGGCCACCTCCAGGCGTTCGGCCTCCGCCCGATCGGCGACCTGGCGGCGCGGGTCGTCCGCGAGGACGACTGGGCGAACGCCTGGAAGGCGCACTTCCCGGTGCTCCGGGTCGGTAGGCGGATCGTGATCCGCCCCACGTGGCGCCGTCACCGCCGCCTCCCCGACGACGTCGTGCTGGCGCTCGATCCCGGGATGGCCTTCGGCACCGGGCTCCACCCGACCACGCGGCTCTGCCTCGCGGCCATCGAGTCGCTCGCGGACCGCGGGGTGCTGACGGCCTCCGGTGCGGGCGGCGGGCCGGCGCGCGTCCTGGACGTGGGCTCCGGCTCCGGGATCCTGTCGATCGCGGCCGGGCTCCTCGGCGCCGGGTCCGTCCTCGCCGTGGACGTGGACCCGATCGCCGTCGAGGCCTCCGCGGCGAACGCGGCGCGCAACAAGCTGGCACGGGTGATCACGTCGAGGGAGGGGAGCGCGCCCAGCGGCGACGGCCCGTTCGACGTCGTCCTCGCGAACCTCATCGCGTCGCTGCTCGTCCGCCTGGCGGACGGCCTCGTCGAGGACCTCCGGCCCGGCGGCACGCTGCTCGCGTCGGGCATCTTCGAGAACCGCGAGGCCGACGTCGTCGAGGCGTTCACGGCTCGTGGCCTCCGGGTCGTCAACCGCTGGTCCGAGGGGGAGTGGATCGCGCTCGAGGTCGTCCGCCCCGACTGACCCGGCGCGGGCACTGCGCTACGATCAGCGCCCGACGGTGCCCCATCCACCTGCGCCCCGGCACCCGAACTTGCCGACGAGATGCCCGACCTGTCGCAGTACTTCCCGGTGATCCTCGCCACGCACATCACCCTGGCGATCGCCCTGTTCGTGCCCAGCCTCCTGCTGCCGTTCACGCTGCGCAACCGGCTCGTCAACCAGGGATACGAGGCGCCCGAGCCCGGCGGCCTCGTGCGCGTGCTGCTGTGGATCCAGGCGCACGGGACGGTGGTCATCGGCGCGGGGCTCGCGCTCACGGGGCTCGCGATGCTCACGGTCCTCGGCCCCCGGATGCTCGAGCAGCCCTGGCTGCTGGTGAGCCTCGCGACGTACGCGATCACCGCGGTCATCGCCTTCGGCTTCCAGCGCCCCTCGCTCCGACGGCTCGTGCGGCGCGACGGGATCGAGTCCGACGCCGACCGCGAGGCGTGGCGCGCGCGAGCCCGCCGGCAGCGCTACGTCGCCTACGCGATCACGACCGCGGTGGGGTTCATCGCGTTCATGATGTCCACGAAGCCGGTGCTCTGGTGACGGCTCCCGCGACCGTCCGGCCGCGTTCCGCGGCGATCGTCAACCTCGGCTGCAAGGTCAACCAGTCCGAGATGGAGGCGGCGGCCCGGCTGCTGCGCGAGGCGTCGATCCCGCTCGTCGACCAGGATCGCGGCGCCGACCTCGTGCTGGTGAACACCTGCACGGTCACCGCGACGGCGGACGAGAAGTCGCGCGCCGCCGTCCGACGCGCGCGCCGCGCGAACCCGGACGCCGAGATCGTGGTGACCGGGTGCTCGGTCCAGGTGGGGCCCGAGGCGTTCGAGGCCGTCGACGGCGCCGCCCGGCTGGTCGGCAACGAGGACAAGGCCGCGTTCCTCGCCGAGCTCGAGGCGCTGCTGCGGCTGCCGGGCGACGGCATCGTGGGCGCTCCGGTCCCGCACGGCCCCATCGATGCCGCCCTGCCCACGCTCTCGGGCGTGGAGGCGGTCACGGCCGCGCCGCTCGACGGCGTCGTCGACGACCGCGCGTCCGTGGAGCGGACCCGCGCGTTCGTCAAGGTCCAGGACGGGTGCTCGTTCTACTGCACGTACTGCATCATCCCGCGGGCACGCGGCGCGGAGCGGAGCCTCGCGCCGAACACGGTGCTCGCGGACGTGCGCCGCGCGCTCGCGGCCGGGCATCGCGAGATCGTGCTGACCGGGATCAACATCGGCACGTACGACGGCGGCTGGTCCGAGCGGGGCGCGCGGGGCAGCCACGTCCGGAGCGCGATGACGCTCGCGGGCCTCGTGCGCCTGCTCCTCGCCGAGACCGCGGTGGAGCGGATCCGCCTCAGCTCCATCGAGCCCCAGCACGTGGACGACGAGCTCCTCGCGGCGTGGGTCGACGGGGCCCCGCGGACGCTGCCGCACCTCCACCTGCCGCTCCAGTCCGGCGACGACGGGGTGCTGCGGCGGATGGGTCGGCGGTACCTGTCGGCGGACTACGCGGGCGTCGTGGCGCGGGCGCGGGCGGCCATCTCCGGCGTCGCGATCCACGCCGACGTCATCGCCGGCTTCCCGACGGAGGACGCCGCCGCGCACGAGCGGTCGCTCGCGTTCATCCGCTCGCTGGATCCGGCCGGACTCCACGTCTTCCGCTACTCGGCCCGCCCCGGGACGCCGGCGACGCGCATGGACGGCCAGGTCGGCGAGCGGACGAAGAAGGCACGCGCCGCGGACCTGCTGGCGCTCGGTGTCCAGGCCAAGGCGTCGTTCGCGTGCCGGTCCGTGGGCACGGAGACGCGGGTCCTCCTCGAGCAGCGGCTCCCGGACGGGCGCTGGTTGGGCCACGCGGAGGATCACGTGCTCGTGGCCGTCGCCGGGCGTGCCGGCGATCCCGTCGAGCTCGAGAACGCCATCGCGCGAGCGCGGCGCACGGCTGTCGACCCGGCGGCACAGGATCGCGTCATCGGGGAGATCGCCGAGCTCGACCCGCCGGCACGCGGCCTGCGGGCCTCGCTCCCGGTGCTGTCCCGCCGCCAGCCCCAGGGGGCGTGAGGCGCGAACGGCCCCGTTCCCGTACGCTGCGTCCATGCCCACCGACTGCCTGTTCTGCCGCATCGTCGCGGGTGACATCCCGTCCACGAAGCTGCACGAGGACGACCTCGTCATCGCGATTCGGGACATCACCCCGCAGGCGCCGACCCACGTCCTCGTCCTGCCGACCGCACACATCGCCTCCGCGGCGGAGCTCACGGACGCCGATGGCCCGCTCCTCGGCCACCTGTTCGTCGTCGCCGCGTCGGTCGCTCGCCAGGAGGGCCTCGACGGTGGCTGGCGGCTCGTGAGCAACGTGGGCGACGACGGGGGCCAGACCGTGGACCACCTCCACGTCCACCTCCTCGGCGGCCGGCCGATGACCTGGCCGCCCGGATGACGGCCGCGCCCACCCCCGGCGGCGCGCCGGCCGGCGACGAGACCCCTCGACCCGGCGGCCCGCCCGGCTGGTTCATCCTCATCGCGGTCGGGAGCCTCGCGGTCGGCGCCATCATCGTCGTGCTCGGCGCGCTCGGGATCACGATCGTGCGGCCGGCCCCCGAGGCGTCGCTGCCGCCAACGGGCCAGGCGGCGGAACGGACGTGGAGCCAGGTCTCGACGGCGCTCCAGGCGCAGCGGTTCCAGGTCCAGGAGCCGCAGAACCCGTTCCGGCCCGGCGAGACCGCGGAGCTCCTCCAGGTCCCGCGCAAGCTCCTCCAGGCCGTGCTCCCCGACAGCCCGACGGACGGCTACGTCGTCATCTACGAGCTCCCGACGAACAACGACGCCGACCGTGCCGGCCGCGACCTCGCGCGGTACGTCGCTTCGGGGCCGGGCGCCGTCCAGTACCCGCGCGACACGCAGTTCGTGATCCAGCGGATCGGCCAGACGATCGTGTTCTTCTCCTACTCGCCCGAGGCGAACCCGGACCCGCGCCTGCCCGAGATGGCGGCGGTCCTGCAGAGGCTCGGCACGCCCCTCACGCCCGGAGCATCGTGAGCCGGCCCTGCGCCGCTATCCTCCGCGCATGAGCGAGACCTTCCGGGCCACCATCCAGCAGACCGGCAAGACCGCGTGCGGCATCGAGGTGCCCGAGTCGGTGATCACCGCGCTGGGCGGCTCCAAGCGTCCGGCCGTCGTCGTGACGCTGGACGGCTACACGTACCGGAGCACGGTCGCGCCGATGAACGGCGGCTGGTGGGTGGGCGTGAACTCGGATCACCGCGCGGCGAGTGGGCTCAAGGGCGGCGACGAGGTCCAGGTGACGCTGGCGCTGGACACGGCCCCTCGCGAGCTCGAGGTCCCGCCGGAGCTGGCGGCGGCGCTGGAGGCCGACGCGCAGGCGAAGGCGTTCTTCGACGGGCTGTCCTACTCCAACCGACGCGTGTTCACGCTGAGCGTCGAGGGGACGAGCAACCCGGAGACCAAGGCGCGCCGGGTCGAGAAGGCGATCGCGCTCATGCGCGAGGGACGCGTCCGCTGACCTGGCCGGCGCCGATCAGGCGCCGTCACCGCTGACCGGGAGCGGCGCGTCCACGGCGACCCACGCCCGCACGCGGTCGCGCTTGACCTTGAACGTGTGGGTGCGCGGGAAGTCCGCCTCCGGCCAGACGCGCCAGCCGGCGATCCGCTGGTTCGGGCCGAGCGACGCGTTGGCGGCCTTCACCGCGGCCTCGATCTTCCCCCGCAGCTCGTCCGGCGGCGCACTCTCGAGCGACGATGCAGCCCGCGCGTCGCGCGGGTCGCCGTGCGTCCCCGGGGCCAGGACGACGACCTCGATCCGCCCGGGCCGGGACTCGAGCGCCACCGAGTCGCGGATGCCGACGACGCGGAGCGCGTTCTCGATGTCCTCTGGGTAGACGTTGAACCCGTTGGGCAGCACGATGATGTCCTTGCTCCGCCCGTGGAGGTGGAGCCGGCCCTGCTCGTCGAGCGCCCCGAGGTCGCCGCTCTTGTACCAGCCGTCGTCGGTGAAGGCGGCCCGCGTGGCCTCGGGATTGTTCCAGTAGCCCTTGAACAGGGTGGGACCGCGGAACTGGATCTCGCCATCGTCGGCGATCCGCATCTCGACCGGCTTGGGCGGCCAGCCCACGCAGCCCAGCGGATGGCTCGCCATCGTGGTGCACGATCCGGCGGCGGTCTCCGTGGCGCCATAGCCCTGGAGGACGATCACGCCGAGGTCCTCCCACGCCTGCTGGAGCGCGGGCGGGAGGAAGGCGCCGGCCGTCGCGAACAGGCGGAGCCCACCGCCGAGCTGCGCGTGGACGCTGCGGAACAGGGCCCGCCGGGCGGCGTACGGGAGATGGCGCGCGATCCGCCGGAGACGCTCGAACGCCGCGGTCCGACCCTGCTTCTCGACCTCGCGCTCGATGGCGCTCCAGAACAGGTCCAGGACCTGGGGCACGAGGAGCATGGTCGTGACGCGGTGCTCGCGCAGGGCGTCGAAGATCACCCTCGGATTGCGCGACCGGACGTACAGGATGTCCGCGCCGACGTCCATCGCGTAGAACAGGCTCACGGCCTGCTCCAGCGAGTGACTGAGCGGCAGGAGCGACACGAGCCGGTGCTCCATCGGCGCGATGATCCGGTGGAACGAGTCGACACCGGCGAGGACGTTGTCGTGCGCGAGCATCACGCCCTTGGGACTGCCTGTCGTGCCGCTCGTGAACACGAGCTGGAAGACCTCGTCGGGACGCGGCCGCTCCCACCCGGCGACCTGCGCCTCCCAGTCGTGGGGAAACGAATCGTCCGGCTCATCGCTGAGCGACTCGATGGTCGTCGTCGGGAAGGTGTCGAGGCCGACCTCGCGCGGGTCCGGCGCGTCGCGCCCGGTGCCGAGGAGCAGCCGCACCGCGCCCGACGCCGTGATGACGTTCGTGATCGCATCGCTGCTCATCCGCGAGTCCAGCGGCACGTAGATCAGCCGCGCGTACATCGCGCCGTAGTACGCGGCGGGAAGCGCCG
>JAICUV010000116.1 GCA_025935655.1 Chloroflexota bacterium
AGACGGCCCGTGCGAGTGCCACCGCCTGGCGCTGCCCGCCGGACAGCGACTTCACCGGCAGCTTGAAGCGCGTGACGTTGGGGTTCAGGCGGCCCATGACCTTGCGCGTCTCGGCCTCCATGGTCGAGTCATCGAGGCTGCCGATGAGGGTCGTCTTCTCGCGGCCGAGGAACAGGTTGCCCGGCGCGTCGATGTTGTCGGCGAGCGCGAGCGTCTGGTAGATCGTCTCGATGTTGAGCGCCTTGGCGTCACGCGGGTTCTTGATCGTGACCGGCTTGCCTTCGACGAGGATCTCGCCCGTGTCCGCGGGGTGCGCGCCGGACAGCACGCGCATGAGCGTGGACTTGCCGGCGCCGTTGCCGCCGACGAGGCCGATGACCTCGCCCGCGTGGAGGTCGATCGTGACCTCGCGTACGGCGTGCACGCCGCCGAACGCGACGTTGATGTTGCGCATCTCGACGAGCGGCGTGCGCTCCGCGACCGTCATCGCCGTGTCTCCTTCCGCCGCGGTCATCGTCCGCCGCTCCGGCGCCGGTTGAAGGTGTCGAAGCCGACCGCGAGGATCAGCACGATCCCGGCCACGACGTTCTGGCCGGGCGAGTTGACGCCCATGAAGCTCAGCCCGTAGGCCAGCGACTGCATGACGAAGGCCCCGAGCACGGCGCCCGGGATCGTCCCGATGCCGCCGGCGAACGACGTCCCGCCGACGACCGCCGCGGCGATCACGTACAGCTCGTAGCTCTGGCCGACGTCGAGCGTCGCCCCGTTCAGGCGGGCGGACGCGATCGCGGCCGCGAGCGCGCACAGGATGCCCATCACGACGTACGTCTTGAGGATCGTCCAGCGGGTGTTGATGCCCGCGAGCTCGGCGGCGTCGGGGTTGCCGCCATAGGCGTACACGTAGCGCCCGAAGCGCCGTCGGGTGGCCATGAACGTCATCACGAGCGTCACGCCGAGCAGCAGCACGATCGGGTACGGGAACCCGGTGGGGATCTTCCAGCCGCCCGCGGGCGCGGGCCCCCAGTTCTGCTCCTGCGCGACCCGGTTCGCCAGGCCCTCGGGCCACAGCGCCGCGTTCGCGAACGCGGCCACGCCGAGGACCGCGATGCAGCCCACGACACCGATCAGGACCTCGGCCCACATGGGCCGGAGGGGAAAGCCGAACCGTCTGCGCTGGCGTCGGCCACTCACGAGCAGGGCGATGATGGCGAGACAGCCCACGACGCCCAGGGCCCACGTGAGCGTGCCGCCCATCGACCCCTGCGCGCCGCCGCCGATGAGCTGGAACGTCGGGTCCAGGCCGGACACCGCCGCGCCGCTGGACAGGTACCAGACGACGCCGCGGATGGAGAGCAGGCCGCCCAGGGTCACGATGAACGACGGCACGCCGACGTAGGCGATGATGAAGCCCTGGAGCGCGCCGACCGCGGCCCCCAGCGCGCCGCCCAGCAGGAGGGCGACGGCCCATCGGAACGGGAAGTCCGCGCCGAGGCCGAGGGCCGGCAGCCAGTCGGTCATCAGGAGCGCGTAGGTCATCGCGATCAGGCCCGCGAGGGAGCCGACCGACAGGTCGATGTTGCGCGACACGATCACGAGGACCATGCCCGTCGCGATCACGGCGATGCCGGCGGCCTGCACGGCGAGCGTGATCATGTTCGTCGGCTGGAAGAACTTCCCGCCGCTCAGGATGTTGAACGTGAGCAGGATCGCGCCGAGGGCGACCAGCATGCCGAACAGGCGGAGATCGACCTCCGTCTGCGCGATGAGCCCCCGGATGGAGGTTCGGGCGGGAGGCTCGACCTGACCGGAAACCGGTGTTGCGTCGGCCACGTTCGTCACGGGCGGCCCTCCTGGCCTGCGATCGAAGCGACCTGCGCCCCCGGGGATCCCGGGGGCGCAGGAGGTGGCTAGGTCAGCGGCTCGATGACCGCTACTTGCAGGCGGGCGGCGCCGTGGCGGCGTCGACGCCCTTGCACAGGTCTTCCTTGGTGATCTGGCCGGCGTCGATCGCCGTCTGCAGGTTCTCCGCCGTGAGCGGCGTCGGCTGCAGGATGAAGGACTGGACAGAGGTCCCGTTGGGGGTGGTGAACGGCGTGGCGGCGAGGCCGGCCACGGGGGCGACGGTCGGGTCCATGAGGCCGTCGGGGAGGGTCAGGCCGGCCATCGCCGTGCCCTTGCACAGCTCGAGTGCCGCGGCCCCTGCCGCCTTGCCGAGCTCGTTGGCGTTCTTGAACACGTCCACGTACTGCTTGCCCAGCGCGACGTTGTTCAGGTTGGCGGGGTCGCCGTCCTGGCCGCTGAGCGGCGGGAAGCCGTAGTTCTTGGCCGTGAGGGCGCCGACGACGCCCAGCGCAGTGCTGTCGTTCTCGGCAAGGATCGCGTCGATCTTCTTGCCGTCGGAGTTGGCCTTGTCGATGATCGCTTCCATGTTGGCCTGGGCCTTCTCGGTCTTCCACGCGTCGGTGAAGGTGCCGTCAGGTCCGTTGAGGATCACGATGTCGCCGGACGCGACCTTGTCCTTGAGGCCAGCCTCGTCCCAGCCCTGCGGCAGGAAGGTCGCGGCGTTCGGGTCGCCCGGGTCGCCCTTGATGAGGACGTAGTTGCCCTTCGGAACCTTCTTGATGACCGCGTCGGCCTCGGCCTTGCCCACGAGGACGTTGTCGAACGTGATGTACAGGATGCTCGGATCCTCGATCAGGCGGTCGTACGCGATGACCGGGATGCCGGCGTCCTTGGCCTTCTGGAGCGCCGGCAGGATGGCCTTGTTGTCCTGCGCGAGCAGGATCAGGACCTTGGCGCCCTTCGAGATCAGGGTGTCGACGTCCGTGAGCTGCTGCTCGTTGCTGAGGTTCGCGTCGGCGTCGATGTACGTGCCGCCGCCGGCCTCAACCGTCGACTTGATGTTCGGCTGGTCGTGCGCGGCCCAGCGCGGCTGCTGGAAGTTGTTCCAGGACACGCCGACGACGCAGTCGCCGCCGGCAGCCGCGGACGAGCTCGCCCCGGCACTCGCCGGTGCGCTCGCCGGCGCACTGGCCGGCGCGGTGGTCGGGGCCGTCGTGGCGCCGCCACCGTTGCAGGCAGCGACCAGGATCGCGGTTGCGCCCGCGATCGTGGCCAGCTTCCGGATACCCATGCGCGTTTCCTCCTCCACGTGCTGGCTCAGCATCCACGACGACCGCCGCTGCCGCCGCGTAGGCTACAACGTCGGTCGAGCGTCGACCTGATCTGGCAGTTCGACGCGTTGGCGCGTCGGCGGCGTCGGCTCGTGGGCGGTCATCGTGACGCGCCGGCGAGTCGCTTGTCGGGCGCCGGCCTGGCCATGAAGCCTGCCGGGTCCGAGAGGACGGGCTCGAGCGCCACCTCCGCCGCTCCGATGAGCGGCGCGTCGGCGCCGAGCGTTGCGGGAACGATGCGCACCAAGGCTCGCGGCGCAGGCAGCGCGTGTGCGCTGAGCCCGGCCTCGACCGTGTTGCGGATGACCGGATAGATCCGGCCGTGCATGGACCCGAGCACGATGAGCTGCGGGTTGAGGATGTTCACGAGCCCCGCCAGGCCGACGGCGAGCCAGCGGCCGACGTGCTCCAGGGAGGCGACCGCGACGGGATTGCCCGCGGCGGCCTCGCGCAGGACGGTCTCGATGCCGTCGCGGCCCGCGTCGGGCGGCAGCCCGGCGAGGGCGAGGAGCGCACCTTCGCCGACCTCGGTCTCCCAGCAACCGATCGCGCCGCACCGACACGGGGCGCCCCCTGGATTGACCGGCAGGTGCCCGATCTCGCCGCCGTAGCCCGCGAACCCGTCGAGGGGCCTGCCGGCGATGATCACGCCGCCGCCGACACCCACCTCACCGGACACGTACAGCAGGTCGTCCACGCCGACCCCGGAACCGCGGCGGTGCTCCGCCAGCGCGCCCAGGTCGCCGTCGTTGGCCACCACGACCGGGACGTCCATGTCCAGCGCGCGGGCGAGGCGATCCCCGAACGGCACGTCCACCCAGCCCAGGTTCGGGGCCATGGCCACGTGCCCGTCACCGCGCCTGATCACGCCGGCGACGGCGACGCCGACCCCGACGATCGGCGCCTTCGTCCGGGACCGCATCTCGGACGCCATCCTCGCGATGTGCTCGACCACGTCCTCGACGGACCGCTCGTCGCGGGGCCGGTCCACCCGCTCGTGGTGATCGATGGCGCCGTCGAGCCCGACGATCGCGACCGCCAGCGAGTCGACGAGGAGCTCCACCGCGATGACCACCGCGGCATCGGGCGCGATCCGGACGACGGGGGAGGGACGACCGGGCGTGCCGCGGCGGACTGCGGCCGCCTCCTGGACGATGCCCGCAGCGGCGAGCTCGCCGACGAGGCCCCGGATCGCGGTCCTGGTCAGGCCGGTGGCGGCCACGAGCTCCGAGCGAGACAGCGGCCCGCTGTCATGCAGCCCGCGCACGAGCGCGGACAGGTTCGCCCGGCGCACGGTCTCGCTGCGCTGCCCAATGTCGACCCGTCCGAGTCGCAAGGTTTGTGTTCCTTTCTTGCAAACGTATGCCAGACTCTCGCAAGGCAGTGACCGTGTCAAGTCCGAGCCGCACGCGACAGGACGACAGAGGTCCCGCGACCCGGAGGTGGTGATGGCAGCGGAACCGACGAGGGCAGGGGGGCCCCTGGGCCCGGGCGACGGCCGACGGCTGCGCTGGGGCGTGCTCTCGACCGCGGACATCGGGGTCATGAAGGTCATCCCGGGGATCCGGCGTTCCGCCCGCGGCGAGGTCGTCGCCATCGCCTCCCGCGACGGCGCACGGGCGACACGCGTCGCCGGCGAGCTGGGGATCCCCCGGGCGCACGCCGACTACGAGTCGCTGCTCGCCGACCCTGGCGTCGACGCGGTGTACATCCCGTTGCCCAACCACCTCCACGCGCGCTGGACGATCGCGGCCCTTCGCGCCGGGAAGCCGGTCCTGTGCGAGAAGCCGCTGGCCATGACGGCGGACGAGGCGCAGACGATGGTGGACGTGGCGCGGGAGACGGGCGTGCCGCTCATGGAGGCGTTCATGTACCGCCAGCACCCGTCGTGGCTGGCGCTGCGGGAGCTCCTTGCGGCGGGCCGGATCGGGCGGCTGCGCGCGGTGGACGCCTGGTTCTCCTACCACAACGACGACCCGGCCAACATCCGCAACATCGCCGAGTTCGGCGGAGGCGCCCTCTACGACATCGGGTGCTACACGATCAACCTGGCCCGGATGCTGTTCGGCGCGGAGCCGGACGACGTGGTCGCCCGCGTCGTGCGTGACCCGGACCTGGGCGTGGACGTGCTGACCAGCGCGATCCTCGGCTTCGGCGACGGCCAGGCGACGTTCACGGTCTCGACGCGCGTGGAGACCGATCAGCGGGTCGACCTGTACGGCGACCGCGGCCGGATGTCGATCGACATCCCATTCAACATCCCGCCGGACCGGCCGACGCGCATCCGGGTCGTGGCGGGCGGCGATCCGCCGGTGGCTCCGCACGAGGAGGTCGTCGAGCTCCCGACGCTGGACCCGTATGCCGCCGAGGCGGACGCGTTCGCCGCCGCGGTGCTCGACGGTTCCCCCGTCCCGGTGCCGCCCGAGGACGCGGTCGCCAACCTGCGGGTCATCCAGCGCGTCTTCGGCGCGGGAGGACCATCATGACGCGACGAGGGGGCGATACCACCATGGCTGGCGTTGGTCGGAGGGGCTGAACGTGAGCGACGGCATGCGCTCGGATGGCGCCGGGCAGGAGCTCGAACCTGGAAGCACGACCCCGGAGTCGGCCACCGCCGCGCCCGGTGGCGGCCCGCGCCGGCGCACGGTCGTCGCGGTGGCGCTCGTCGCGCTCGTCGCCGTGACGGCGCTCGGCGTCGGCGTCTGGCGGGCCACCACCCCGAGCCACAGCTGCCCGACCCCGGCCGAGCACCCCGAGTGGTCTGTCGCGCGGCGATTCGACGAGGCGCTCCTCGACGCGATCCGCCGAGCCCTGCCCAATCCGCCGGTCCACGCCCGCAACCTGTTCCACACGTCCGTGGCGATGTGGGACGCCTGGGCGGCCTACGACCCGGTGGCCAACGGGTACATCTACACGCAGAAGGAGACCGCGAGCGACGTCGCCGCGGCCCGCAACGAGGCGATCAGCTACGCGGCGTACCGCGTGCTGTCCTCGCGGTTCATCAAGTCCGTCGGCGGCGCGGAGTCGCTCGCCGAGTTCGCGGACGTCATGGACACGCTGTGCTATCCGGTCACGGTGACCACGACCGACGGCAACAGCCCGGCGGCGGTCGGCAACCGGATCGCGGCCGCCGTCATCGCCTACGGCCTGGCCGACGGCTCGAACCAGCCCAACGGCTATGCGTCGCCGGACTACAAGCCGGTCAACGACCCCCTGGTCGTCGACAAGCCGGGCACGACGATGAAGGACCCGAACCGCTGGCAGCCGCTCCAGATCGCCCACATGATCTCGCAGAACGGGATCCCGGTGGTGAACGGCGTCCAGCAGGCCGTCGGTCCCCACTGGGGCCATGTGCTGGGGTTCGGCATCCCGGACGGGGGCGCGGACGGGGTCCCGATGGACCCGGGCAGCCCGCCGCTGCTCGGCGGGACACCGGAGCAGGACCAGGCCTACAAGGACGCCGCCGTCGAGGTCATCCGGCGTGGCAGCCAGCTCGACGCGAGCTCCGACGCGACGATCGACATCTCGCCCGGGGCGATCGGCGGCAACACGCTGGGCACCAACGACGGTCACGGCCACTCGGTCAACCCGGCGACCGGTCAGCCCTATGCGCCCGACATCGTGCGTGTCGGCGACTACACGCGGGTCCTCGCGGAGTTCTGGGCCGACGGTCCGAAGTCCGAGACGCCGCCCGGTCACTGGAACGTCCTCGCCAACGACGCCTCGGACGCCCTGAACGGCAATCTCCGGATCGGCGGCACCGGTGAGCCCGTGGGTCGCCTGGAGTGGGACGTCAAGCTGTACCTGACCCTCAACGGGGCCGTCCACGACGCCGCGATCGTCGCCTGGGGCCTGAAGGGCCACTACGACTCGGTCCGCCCGATCTCGATGATCCGGTACCTCGCGGGTCGCGGGCAGTCCAGCGACCCGTCGCTCCCGTCATACGACCCGGAGGGCATTCCGCTCGAGCCCGGGCTCATCGAGCTGATCACGCCCGAGACGACGGCTGCCGGTCAGCGCCACGAGGCGCTCAAGGGCCACGAGGGCGAGATCGCCGTCCGTGCCTGGTCGGGTACACCCGCGGATCCCAAGACGCAGACGGGCGTCGTCGGCTGGATGCTCGCGGCCGACTGGGTCCCATACCAGCTGCCGACCTTCGTCACGCCGGCGTTCCAGGGGTTCATCTCGGGCCACAGCTCGTTCAGCCGGGCCGCGGCCGAGGTCCTGACCGCCTTCACCGGAAGCGAGTACTTCCCGGGCGGGCTCGCCACCTGGACGCGGCCGAAAGGCGACCTGAAGTTCGAGGAGGGGCCGTCCGCCGACGTGAGGCTCGAGGCGGCGACCTACTACGACGCCGCGGACCAGGCCGGAATCTCGCGCCTGTACGGTGGCATCCACATCGCCCAGGACGATTTCAACGGCCGGATCCTCGGCGCGGAGTGCGGCAAGGACGCGTGGGCGCTGGCCGGCCAGTACTTCGCGGGCACGGCCGGATCGTGAAGCACCGCCGGTGGCTCGTCGCCGGCATCCTCGTCGTCGCGGCGGGGCTGGTGGCGGCCGGGCTCCTGGCGACCGGCGTCGTGCGGACCGGTCCCGCGGCGCCCTCGGTGGCGCTCGGGGCGCCGCGGTTCGTGGACGAGACCTCGAGCGCGGGGCTCGTCCACACCTACGACGGCAACGAGGACTACGACATCGGGGGCGGCCTGGCCGTCCTCGACTGCGACGGCGACGGCCGGCCCGATGTCTACGCCGCCGGCGGCGAGCACCCGGCGGCGCTGTTCCGCAACGCCGGCGCGACGGGCGGCCCGCTGCGCTTCGAGCCGGTGGCGGACTCGGGCGCGGACCTGACCATGGTCACCGGCGCCTACCCGCTGGACATCGATGGTGACGGGATCACGGACCTGGCGGTCCTCAGACTCGGCCAGACCGAGCTCCTCCGCGGGCTCGGCGGCTGCCGCTTCCAGCGCGCCGACGACACGTGGGGCGCCACGCCCACGCCCGGCTTCGGCACCGCGTTCAGCGCGACCTGGGAGGGCGACGCGTCCAGGCCGACGCTCGCATTCGGCAACTACCTCGCGCTCGACGGCTCTGGTGCACCGACCAGCAGCTGCGCGCCCAACGAGGTCATCCGGCCGGACGCGACGGGGTCGGGCTACGCGCCGCCCGTGGCCCTCGCGCCCGGCTACTGCGCCCTGTCGATGCTGTTCAGCGACTGGGACGGCTCGGGTCGGCGGGACCTGCGGGTGAGCAACGACCGGCACTACTACGACGTCGAGCTGGGCGAGGAGCAGCTGTGGCGGTTCGAGGCGGGCGCGGCGCCGCGGCTCTACACGGCGGACGACGGCTGGGTCCTGCTCCAGCTGTGGGGGATGGGGATCGCGAGCTACGACGTGACCGGCGACGGCTACCCCGAGGTCTACCTCACCAGCCAGGGGCCGAACACGCTCCAGACGCTGCTGGCCGGGCCCACGCAGCCCACCTACCGCGACATGGCCAACAAGCGCGGGATCGAGGGCACGCGGCCGGCCACGGGCGGTGACCCGCTGCCGTCCACCGCCTGGCACCCGGAGTTCCAGGACGTGAACGACGACGGGTTCATGGACCTGTTCGTGTCCAAGGGCAACATCAACGTCCAGCCCGACTTCGCCTCGAAGGATCCGAGCGACCTGTACCTCGGGCAGCCCGACGGGTCGTACGTGCAGGCGGTGGAGCAGGCCGGGATCGCGATGTTCGACCGCGGCCGGGGCGCCGCGCTCGTGGACCTCAACCTCGACGGCCTGCCGGATCTCGTGGAGGTCACCGTCGGTGCGCCGGTGCGGGTGTGGCGCAACGTGGGCTCCGGCAGCGCGGATGCCCCCGCGCCGATGGGCCACTGGATCGGGCTGCGGCTCCGACAGCCGGGCGGCAACCGCGACGCCATCGGCGCCATCGTGGAGGTCAGGGTGGGGGACACGCCCATCGGGCGGCGCGAGGTGGTCGTCGGTGGCGGCCACATCAGCGGCCAGCTGGGCTGGACGACCACGGGCATCGGCCCGGCGACGGAGGCCGAGGTGCGGGTCACCTGGCCCGACGGCGAGGTGGGGCCGTGGCAGCGGGTCGCGGCGGACGGGTTCGCCCTCGTCGAGCGCGGGGCGGCGCCGGTTCCGTGGACGGCGGCCGCCGGGGCCGTGGCGCCGTGACGGCGACGGGCACCGCCCGCCTGGCGACCATCGACCTGCCGGACTTCGGCCGGCCGGGCGCGCGGCCGGAGCTCCCCGCGGCGCGGTACGCGGAGCGGGTCGACGCGCTCCGTGCGCGCGCGGACGCGCGCGCGATCGACCGCCTCGTCGTCTACGCCGACCGGGAGCACAGCGCCAACATCTCGTTCCTGACCGGGTTCGACCCCCGGTTCGAGGAGGCGCTCCTCGTCATCGGCCCGGACGACCCGCCCGCGATCCTCGCCGGCAACGAGTGCCTCGGCACGGCAGCCGCGGCGCCGCTCCCGGTTCGCACCCACCTGTTCCAGGACTTCAGCCTGCCGATGCAGCCCCGGGACCGGTCGCGCCCGCTCGCCGAGATCCTGGCCGGGGAGGGGATCGGGCGCGGAAGCAGGGTCGGCGTCATCGGCTGGAAGCCGTTCCCGGAGCGGTCACGGCTGGAGGTGCCCGCGTACC
>JAICUV010000104.1 GCA_025935655.1 Chloroflexota bacterium
ATCGGACGAGGTCCAGGCGGACGAGCACTGCACGATCACGAGTCGCGACGGCGGGCTGTCGCTGGTGGGCACGATCCTCGGGGCCGAGGACGGGGTCCCCGTCCGCGTGGAGTACCGCGTGCTGGCCGACGGCGCGGGCGCGACCACCGCCGTCCACGTGCGAGACCTGCGCGGGTTCGCCCAGCGGACGCTCACGCTCGCCCGCGACACGAAGGGCAACTGGACGGTCGACGGGGTGCCGGTGAAGGCCCTCAAGGGGTGCATCGACGTTGACCTCGGCTGCAGCCCGGCCACGAACACGCTCCCGATCCGCCGGCTGCACCTCGGGGACGGCCGGTCGAAGACCATCCAAGCGGCATGGGTCCGCTTCCCATCACTCACGGTGGAGAAGACCGCCCAGACGTACACCCGCGTGGACGAGTTCACGTACCGCTACCGGAGCGGCACGTTCGAGGCCGAGCTGCTGGTGGACGAGGACGGCGTGGTCGCCCAGTACGCCGAGTGGCAGCGCACGGCCGTGGCCATGGGCCCCGACGACACCGAGCCACTCGACGCGGGCCGCTGACGGCCGAACGCGGATGACGACGCGGGTCGCGCTGCTGCGCGGGATCAACGTCGGCGGCAACAACCGCCTGCCGATGGCCGAGCTCGTGGCGATCATCGAGGCGGCCGGTGGGCACGACGTCCGGACGTACATCCAGAGCGGCAACGCGGTGTTCGAGGCGCCGGCGGACCGCAATCCGGTCTCGCTCGGCGAGGCGATCCGGGACGGGATCCAGGCCGCGCGGGGGTTCGCGCCGCACGTGCTCGTGCGTGACGCGGCGTACCTGCGCGGGATCGTGGACGCGAACCCGTACCCGGATGCCGTCGCCGCCCCGAAGTCGCTGCACGTGTTCTTCCTCGACCGGACGCCCCCCTCCCCCGACCTCGACGGCATCGCCGCGCTCCGGACGGGCGACGAGTCATCGACGCTCCTCGGCGACGCGCTGTACCTGCACGCGCCGGCCGGGATCGGCCGCTCGGTGCTCGCGACGAGGGCGGAGCGGCTGCTCGGCGTCCCGGCGACGGCGCGCAACTGGGCGACGGTGACGGCCCTCCTCGCGCTCGCCGACCGGTAGCGGGTTGCGTGCGGGGCCGATATAGGCGAACCTGCTATATGACCGATATCCGGCCGCGGGACGCCCGGCCGGCGCACGGGGGACGATGCCGATGACCCGCGACCTCGAGGCCAACCCGTTCAGCCCGGGCTCTCCCCGCCCGCGGCGGTTCGTCGGCCGCGAGGCCTACATCGAGGACTTCGAGGTCAGCCTGGCCAAGTGGGAGTCGGACGGGACGGCGCCGCCGACGATCCTGCTCGGCGTCCCCGGCGTCGGCAAGAGCGCCCTCCTCAACCGGTTCGCGGACATCGCCCAGGGACGCGGCTGGCTCGTGGCCCAGCGTCAGAAGGTCACCGCGCGGACGGACCTGCGCCGGCTGTTCGGCCAGGCGTTCGCGGAGGTGGAGGCCCAGCTGATCGGCGGCAAGACGCTCAACCGGCGGGCCCAGGAGCTCCTCGCCCGGTTCAAGGAGGTGCGCGTCCAGAGCGGCTTCCTCGGCGTGACCGTCGGTCGGGCGCCCAGCCAGCCGGCGGGCAGCCTGGAGCAGGACCTCACGGCCGTCCTGATCGAGATGGCCAACCTCACCCGCACGCTCCCGGTCCTGTTCGTCCTCGACGAGCTGCAGTTCCTGCCGGAGGACAGCCTGCGCGCCGTGATCTACGCGTTCGACGAGCTCGCCAACCGCGTCGACCCTGCGACCGGCGACCGATTCGCGGTGACGATGGTCGCGGCCGGCCTGCCCCAGGCCAAGGCCATGTGCCGCAAGGCGGGCCAGTACGCCGAGCGCTTCAACTACCCGTGGGTCCGGGAGCTCGACCGCGAGGAGACGATCCGTGCGTTCCGCGAGACCGCCCAGCTGGCCGACGACGACGTGACCGAGGAAGCGGCGGCGCGCGGCTACGAGCTCACCGGCGGCTACCCGCAGTTCATCCAGGTCTACGGCGAGCTGGCCTGGCTCCGCGGCGTGGACAGCCCGATCAGCCTGCGGGACATGGAGGCCGTGGCGCCGGTGGCCCGGGCGCGGCTCGAGGAGTCGTTCTTCTCCACCCGCCTCACGCTCGCCACGCCGGAGCAGCAGGACCTGCTGATGGCGATGGCCCGGCTGGTGGTGGAGTCGGGGGCGAAGGCCCAGACCCTCACCAACATCGCGCATGAGATGGGCCGCCCGCCGTCCTCGATCACGTACCTGTTCGCGCCGCTCGTGACGAAGGGGCTGCTGTTCCAGCCGCGGCCGCGCGGGCCGTACGAGATGACGGTGCCCAAGTTCGCCGACTACCTGGTCAGCCTCGAGGGCTAGCGTCACGCCGCGGCGGACCCACGTGCGAGCGTCCGTCCGGCGCACGAGTCCGTCGGATGTAGACGAATCGTCTGCATCGCCGATATTCGGCCGTCGCAGGCTCGACGGCTGTGCCCGACTACTTGACGACGATGGTGTCCGCCATGTCGTCGACGACCCCGGCGTTCGTCGCGAACGCGTCGTCGCCCGCCAGTGCCTGCGTCTGGAGCAGGAGCACCCCGTTGTCGCCGCGGTCGACGATGTACACGTAGCGCTCGGTGCCCTCGACCCAGGAGCCGGAGCCCTTCGCGGTGGCCGAGACCTTGGTGGCCGGCAGGCCGGACACCGTGACGTCGGACTGGGTGACGTCGGACCAGGCGTTGGGATCGATCGCCGCCGCCACGACCTCGTCGTACGTCGCGGAGGAGTTCGGCACGACGTAGACCGCGCCGATGGGCCGCCCGCTGATCGGATCGATCCGGACGGTCTTGGGGTCGAACGTGGTGCACGCGAACTCGGGCACGTCGGTGATGGTCTTCCACGTGCCGGGATAGGTGACCGTCACCTTCCCGTCGGCCGTCTCGCAGGTCTTCGGGCCGGGCGTCGGCGTGGGCTGCGGCTTCGAGGTGGGGGTCGCCGTGGGCTTGGCGGTCGGCTTCGCGGTGGGCTTCGGCGTCGCCGTCGGCTCCGGGGTCGGGGTGGGGCTCGCCGTGGGCTCGGGCGTGATGACCACGACGGACGGCTGGGGCGTGGGCATCGCCAGCAGCGGCACGAACACGAACGTCCCGCCCGCGAACGCCTCCGTCTTCTTCGCGGTCAGCGTCAGCTGCAGGTCCTTGACGGCCCACGTGTCCGCCGCGGTGAGACCGGCGAGATACGTCGGCGCCTCGAGGCGTCCGGCGGGCGGGCAGGCCATCATCGTGGACGGCCCCGGCACGATCGTGATCCGGTTGTCGCCCTGCATCGTGTAGGTGCCGCTGACGACGTTGCAGTCGACCTGGCCGGTCCAGGTGCCCGACGCGTCGAACCGGATCGTGTAGCGACCCTTGTCGTCCGGGGAGATCCCGGCCTCGACCGAGGGATCGACCAGGGTGGCGCCGACCAGCGCCCAGGTCTCGCCCGTCAGCGGGCTGACCGGCGGTGCCGATGCGTTCGAGCCGCAGGCGACGAGCGTCGTCGCCAGGACGACCAGCACGAGCGAGGCGAGGGCGGTCGCGAGGGACGTGTGGCCGGAGCGGCCGGGGTGATCGAAGCGCATGGGCGGAGTGTGAACTGCTTCGCGGGCCTTCGCACGGTGGGACGAGTGGCACGTGACTGCAAGCCGCCGCGCAGGACGCGCGTGCGGTCCGAATCGGGCCGGCGGGCAGGATGCGCAGATGCCCCTTGCGAGACCCCGCGTCCATCGCTCGATCGCCGCGTCGCGCCTCCGACGCCGGTCGGTGGCGGTGTCGCCGCTGGTCCGCCGCTCGCTGCGCGCGCGGCCGGTCGGCCGTGGGGCCCCCACGACCGCGGCCGCCATCCTCGGCACGCTGCTCCTCGCCGTCGCGCTGCTCGGCACCGGCGTCCTCGGGGCGGCCGGGGTGGTCACGGTGGCCTCGATCAACGTGCTGTCCCAGGACCTCCCCGACCCGTCCGGGCTCGCGACCCTCGCCTTCGACCAGCCCACGATCGTGTACGACCGGACCGGCAAGGTGGAGCTCGCCCGGTTCCAGCGGGTCAAGCGGACGGTCGTCGGGTACCACGACCTGCCGCCGCTCGTCCTCGACGCGACGACGACGGCGGAGGACCGCACGTTCTGGGAGAACGACGGCTTCGACGTGACCTCCATGGTCGCCGCCGCCATCGAGACGGCGCAGGGAAACGGCCGTGGCGCCTCGACGATCACCCAGCAGCTCGTGCGGGCGCGCCTGCTCCCTGCCGACGTCGTGGAGCCGGGCGCGGATGTCTACCTGCGCAAGGCGAAGGAGGTCATCCAGTCCGCCCGCGTGACCTCCGCCTTCCCCGGGCAGACCGGCAAGCAGCAGATCATCACCGCGTACCTCAACCAGAACTTCTACGGTCACGACGCCTACGGGATCGCCGCGGCGGCGCAGGTCTACTTCGGCGTGAAGGACCTCGCCAAGCTGACGCCGGCGCAGGCCGCCCTGCTCGCGGCGCTCCCCCAGTCGCCGTCCACGCTGGATCCCTACCGGTTCGCGATGAAGACCAAGAACGGCGACCTCGTGGTCCCGGCCAGCGCGCCGCCGGTCGTGCGGCGCAACTGGATCCTGACCAACCTGTCCACGAGTCGCTGGACCCGCCTCACCCCGAAGGCGCTGCGCGACGCGATCGCGGAGCCGGTCGTCCTCCACGGCGACCAGCCCGCCGTGTGGCGCGCGCCGCACTTCATGTGGCAGGTCCGCAGCCAGCTCGAGCAGATCCTCGGGTCGGCGGACAAGGTCGAGACGGGCGGGTACCGGGTCATCACGACGCTCGACTGGCGCGCGCAGCAGCTCGCCGAGCGGACCGTGGCCGCGGCGGTCATCGCGCCCAACCTCAAGCGGGCACGGGGCGAGCGGCTGCTGGCCCAGCTCAAGACGCCGCGCGCCGACCGGGCGTGGATCCGCGCGCTGCGGGGCAAGGACCTCCACGATGCCGCGCTCGTCGCGCTCGACTACCGGACCGGTGACGTCCGCGCATACGTGGGCTCCGGCGGCTACTACCGGGACAGCCTCACGAGCCGGCGCTTCAATCCCAAGTTCGATGCCGCGGGCGTCGGCGCTCGCCAGCCCGGCTCGGCCTGGAAGCCGATCGTGTACGCCACGGCGTTCGAGCGCCGGGCGCTGACGCCCGGTTCGCTCCTGCTGGACATCACGACCGAGTTCGCCCCCGGGGCCGGGTGGGCGCCCAAGGATGCGGACCGGCTCGATCGCGGTCCCGTGCTCGTGCGCAACGCGCTCCAGATGTCGCTCAACGTGCCCGCGATCCGCGCCCTCCAGCGCACGGGCAACGAGGCCGTGGCGAAGCAGGCGACGAAGCTCGGCATCCGCTTTGCCGGCGGCGAGAAGTCCTTCCTCCAGGCGGGCCTGGCGGGCGCGATCGGCACCGTCGAGGTGCGGCCGCTGGACCTCGCGAGCGCGTACGGCACGCTCGCCAACGGCGGCGTGCGCATGGCCCCGCGGATGATCCTCGAGATCCAGGACGCCAACGGGGCGACGGTCTGGAGGGCGCCCCAGGCGAAGGGCGATCGGGCCCTCTCGGCGTCGGCCGCCTACCTCGTCACGGACATCCTCCAGGGCAACACGGACCCGCGCCAGAACAAGATCTGGGCGGACAAGCTGGAGCTGCGCAACGGCCCTGCCGGCCGGCGCCGGCCCGCGGCGGTGAAGACGGGAACCTCGAACGACGCCCGCGACCTCGCGACGTACGGCTACCTACCGGCGCCGAAGGACCCGAAGGCGCCCGCCTGGGTCGTCGGGGTGTGGATGGGCAACAGCGATCACTCGATGCCGCGGACGCGGACGCCCGCGACGTCGCTCACGGCCGCCGCGCCGCTCTGGCAGTCGTTCGTCCGCCAGCTCACGAAGGGCGACCCGGTCGCCCGGTTCAGCAGGCCGAAGGGCATCGTGTCGGCACGGATCGACGCGTGGACCGGCGGCAAGCCCGGGCCGTGGACCAGGCAGACGAAGCGCGAGCTGTTCCGTTCGGGCACCGAGCCCGGTGGGGCGCGAGCGGTGGACCAGCCCGGGCTGCTCTACTCGCAGGCGTGCGGGACCTGGGTCGTCGACCCGGTGAAGGCCGAGCTGGGCCCGCGCAGCTGGGACGACGACGTCCGGGACTGGCTGTATCGCGCCCGTCGTGGACCCGGCGTCACCGGCGCCCTCGGCTCGACGACCGCGTACTTCTGGGACCGCGCGGGCTGGGGCGGGCCGCTCCTGGGCGCCTGTGCGCGGCCCGTCGTGCACGTGGACAAGGCCAAGGGCCACGACAACAAGCCGAAGGGTGGCGACAAGCCGAAGGGCCCGGGAAAGCCGCCGCCGGCGCCATCGCCGGCGCCGTCACCGTAGAGAGCGTCGGAGGCGACGGACGCGCGAAGGCCCGCCGAGGTGGTCCCTCGCCGGGCCTTCTTCGATCGCGTGGTGGTGGAGATGGGGGAGGGTCGAACTCCCCGTCCAGAACCCTTCGCCTGGAACCAGCTACGAGCGTGTCCGATGGTTTTCGTCAGCCGGTCGGGCGCCCATCGGCAGGCTTCCGTCCGGCCCATCCACGTGTCCCTAGATCGGGCTTGGCTCCGGCGTACGTGACCTCAGCCGGGTTGCACCGTCGCTGAGTGACACTTCCACGGCCCGCGACGGGGAGGCCGCTTCCATGCTCACCTTACCGCCTAAGCGGCGAGGGCGAGAGCAGGCTGCTTGTTGGCAGTTACTTCGTTTTGCCGCCGGTTTAACGAGGCCTGACGGCACCTCGGCTCGCGTCTCCAGACAGCCAGGCCCTGTCGAAACCACGCATCCCCACAGGACCGAACCATCGTTCGGGCACCAAAATCCTAGCACCGGCGCCGATTCGGGCCCATCGCGCGCAGCCTCGTCCTCGTTGCGGTTGATCGCGCGGTGGTCACCCGGGCTTGGATCGCCCGGCGGTCCAAGCGTCGGCTGCGGCCTCCGGTTGGAACGGTGGCCGTTCCGGCGAGGGGAAATTGCGCCAACAGGAACGCCGGGCGTTCCACCGGGAGAGATCTCCGCTGGTTGGATCGCCCGGCGGTCCAGGCGAGGGACGCAGGGACCCGGAGCGCGGGGACTGGGCGCGCGCCGAGCGCGATGGACCGCGATGGACCGCGAGGACCGCGACGGTCCGCTCCCCACCCCCGACGGTCAGTCCTCGATCCGCACCGGGACGGGCGCCAGCCGCCCGCCTAGCTCGGGCACGTGCATCTCCGGCAGCAGCCGGCGCTTGCCGGGCACGAACAGCGCGGCGACGACCGCGATCGCGAGCACGCCAGCGCCGACCCACACCGCCGGGACCATCCCGTCGACGAACGCCTGCGGGCTCGTGTAGCCGCCGTTGGCCGAGAAGACCGAGGCGAGCACGGCGACCCCGAACACGCCGCCGATCTCGCGGATCGTGTTGTTCGCGCCGGACGCCCGACCCTCCTCCTCGGGGGCGACCGAGGACAGGACGACGTTCGCGGTCGGGGCGAAGAACAGGGCCATCCCGGTCCCCGAGATGATGAACGCCGGGACCATCACGAGGTACTCGACGGTCACGGTGGACACCGTCGCGATCCAGGCGAGCCCGATCGACATCAGCACCATGCCGGCGACGAGGAGCGGCCGTGCGCCGATGCGATCGGACAGGACGCCGGCGATCGGCGCCACGAAGATCGGCATCATCGTCCACGGCAGCGTCCGGAGCCCCGCCTCGAGCGGCGAGTATCCCTGGACGACCTGGAAGAACTGGGCGAGCAGGAAGATCGAGCCGAACAGGCCGAAGGACATCAGGAGGCTGACGGCGTTCGCGGCGGAGAACGCGCGACTGCGGAAGAAGCGCAGCGGGAGCATCGGGTTGGACGTGCGGGCCTCCCAGGTGACGAACGCGACCAGCAGGACGGCGGCCGCCACGAACGCGACCAGGATTCCGGTGCTCGTCCAGCCCTGCTCGTTGCCGTGGATGAGCGCCCACACGAGCGCGAACAGGCCGGTCGACGCCAGGCCGAGACCGGGCAGGTCCAGGGCGCCGTCCGGGCCGTGGGTCTCGCGCAGGAAGCGGGCGGCGAGCGGGACGAGCACGATGCCGATGGGGACGTTGACCCAGAAGATGAACTGCCAGGAGAGCCCCTCGACGATCGCGCCGCCCACGCGGGGCCCGAGCGCGATGGCGAGGCCGGCGATGGCGCCCCAGGCGCCCAGCGCGAGCCCGCGGCGCTCGGCCGGGACCGCGTCGGAGAGGATCGTGAGCGTCAGCGGGGTCACGATCGCCGCGCCGATGCCCTGGACGGCACGGGCGAGGACGAGGAGGTCCCCGGTCGGGGCGAGGGCGGCGAACGCCGACGCGCCGGTGAACAGGCCGACGCCGATGGTGAACATGCGCTTGCGGCCGAAGCGGTCGCCGAGCGCGGCCCCGGTGAGCAGCAGCACCGCGAAGGTGAGCGTGTACGCGTTGACGGTCCATTCGAGCTGGGACAGCGAGGCGTCGAGGCTCTGCTTGATGACCGGCAGGGCGGTCGTGACGACGAGGTTGTCGAGCGAGGTCATGAACAGGGCCAGCGACGTGATCGCGAACGTGGCGATCGCCAGCCGGCGATCGGGGACGCGTGCGGGCATTGGATGTCTCTCCTTCCCTCGGCGGGTCAGTGCCGCCGAACGCATTACTTGGTAGTTAGCAGTCACTATCTCTAGAGTCGAAAAAGGGGGTGCGGGGCGTCAGTCGAGAGATTCGGGCACCCCCTCGCACATGACGTCCCAGGCGAGCTCGGAGTCGTCGAGCTGCATCGCAGCGGCGACGTTCATGAGCATCCCCTGGGCGAAGAAGTCCCGGAGCTCCGTGGCGGGCACACCGGACCGCTCAGAGACGAGGGCGATGAGGCCGGAGAAGCGCTGCCGCACGAAGTCCCTGATCTCCGCGTCGTCGGAGGCGGCGAACGCATGGAGCTGCATGCGCAGCAGCGACTGGTCCGCGAGCAGCGACCCGTAGCGGCGCCCGATCGACGCCAGCACCGGGTTGAACTCGTGTGGCAGGTCGGCCAGGGGATGGGCCGCCGCGTCCTCGAACATCGACTCGATCCTGGCGAACGACCGGTCGACAGCCGCCAGGAACAGCTCCTTCTTCGTCCCGAACAGGCGGAACAGGTAGGGCTGGCTGACGCCGGCGAGGCGCGCGACGTCCTCGGTGGACGTGCCGTGGAGCCCCCCCGACGCGAATGCCCTGACGGCCGCCTCGATGACGTCCGCGCGACGCTCGTCCGCGGACAGCCGGTGGCCGGCGCCCGTGGAGCGGTGCTCAGGGGCGCCCGTGGCGCTGGCGCTGGTGGCGCTGGTCGAGCGAGGCATGGGCGGATGTTAGTGACTACTAACTACTGTGTCAATCCCCCTGGTTCGGAGCGAGAATCACGCCATGGAGATCCGTCCCGCGACGACCGCCGACCGCGATGCCGTGATCGCGCTGTGGGAGGCGACCGGCCTCACCCGCCCGTGGAACGATCCCGTGGCCGACTTCGACCGGGCGGTCACGGGCCCGAGCTCCGCGATCCTGATCGGGGAGGAGGCCACCGCCGCCATCGCGACCGCCCTCGTGGGCCATGACGGGCATCGTGGCTGGGTCTACTACCTCGCCGTCCGTCCCGATCGCCAGGGCGAGGGGCATGGCGTCGCGCTCATGCGCGCGTGCGAGGCATGGCTCGTCGAGCGCGACATCCCGAAGATCCAGCTGATGGTCCGCGACACGAACGAACGCGTGCTCGGCTTCTACGAGGCCATCGGGTACGAGCCCCAGGCGGTCCGCGTCCTCGGCCGGTGGCTGGGCCGCGAGGCGACTTGACAGAGCGCCCGAGGATCGGGGGATGACCGACATCACCGCCACCCCCGTCCCGCCCCGGCTCGCGCCCTTCCTCGCCCAGTGGGACTACATCACGGGCGTCCTGTTCGAGCGCCTCGTGGGCCTCACCGACGACGAGCTCCTGTGGGAGCCGGGCAGGGACGCGTGGACCGTCCGGCTCGTCGACGGCCGCCCGACGCCCGACGTGGAGTCATGGCCGCCCTCCGGGGATCCCGCGCCGCCCCGTACGCTTGCGTGGACGCTGGGGCACCTGGGTGACGGATCGTTCACGCGCGCGGACTGGCTCGTCGGCAGTCACACGATGCAGGACGGCGACCTGGCGTGGCCGATGCATGCCGCCGAGAGCATCGACTTCGCGCGTGCCGGCCTGCAGGCGTGGCGTGACGGGCTCGCGCAGATGACCGACGTCGATCTCGACACGGTCGGGCGGAGCGCGTACCCGGGCGGCCTCGACCCCGAGCTGCCGCTCATCGAGATCGTCTGGTGGGTGAGCAAGGAGCTGCTGTTCCACGCCGGCGAGGCGTGGTTCGTGCGCGACCTGTATGCCCACCGGCGTCGCGACTGACATCGTTCCGAACCTTTCCCCCGGGGTCGGCGTACGATCCGACGATGCTGCATCCCGCTGCCGTGTCGACCGCCATCCTGCTCCTCGGCCGCCTCCTCGTGACCGGTGGGCTGGTGGCCCTCGCGGCCCTCGTGCTGCGTCGCCGCTGACCG
>JAICUV010000343.1 GCA_025935655.1 Chloroflexota bacterium
CCCGAGGCGATCGACCTCTCCACGACGTCGGTCGCGCTCGACGGAGCGGCGATCGGCGACGCCGGCGCCGCAGGTGCGCTCGTCGAGCGGGTGCGGGCCGCAGGGGGTCTCCCGGTCGGCCGCTGGGGCGAAGGGCGGCTCGTGGACACGGTCCTCGACTCGATGGACGAGACGGCGACCGTCCACCTCGGCATCGACCTGTTCGCGACGGCCGGCACCGCGGTCCATGCGCCGCTGGCCGGCCACCTCCGGCTTCGGCCGCACGGCGTCGTCATCGAGGGAGGCATCCTGGACCTCGTCCTCGACGGTGTCGACCCGTCGGCGGGGGATAGGACCGAGGTCGCGGCGGGCGACGTCCTCGGCACCGTCGCGACCGCGGGCCCGGACGGCCTGCCACCCCACGTCCACGTGGCGCGGGTCGCGGTGCCCGGCCTCGACGCACCGAGACGGGCAGTCCCGTCGCTGGCCGCCGCCTGGCTCGAGCTGTGCCCGGATCCCTCGTCGCTGCTCGGGTTCCTCCCCGGTCTCGCCGCCGCACCGCCCGAGGATCCGGCCGCGCTCCTCGCCCGCCGCGACGCCGTCCTCGCGACGACCCAGGTCCACTACTTCGACGCCCCGCCCCGGATCGAGCGCGGCTGGCGCCATCACCTCGTCGACACGAGCGGGCGCGCCCGCATCGACATCATCAACAACGTCGCGGTCCTCGGCCACAGCCACCCGGCCGTCGAGGCGGCGGTCGCGCGGCAGCTCCACCTGCTCAACACGAACTCCCGGTTCCTGTACCAGCCGATGGTGGCGTTCGCGGAGGCGCTCGCCGCACGCTTTCCGGCGCCCCTGGACACGGTCTTCCTCGTCAACACGGGGTCGGAGGCGAACGAGCTTGCGCTCCGGCTCGCACGCACGGCGACCGGCAACGAGGACGTGCTCGCGGTCCGTGGCGCCTACCACGGCTGGACCGTCGCGGCCGATGCGATCACCACGTCCACCCTCGACAACCCGCGCGCCCTCCAGACGCGGCCCGCGTGGGTCCACCCGGTCGAGGCGCCCAACACGTACCGCGGTCCCTTCCGCGGCCCGGACGCCGGGACCCGCTACGCGGACGACGTCCGCGCGACGCTGGCCGGGCTGGCCGCCGCCGGCCGCGGCCCCGCCGCCTTCATCGCGGAGGCGCTGTACGGCAACGCCGGTGGCGTGGTGCTCCCGGACGGGTACCTGCGCGAGGCGTACGCGGCGGTTCGCGCGTCGGGCGGGCTCGCGATCGCGGACGAGGTCCAGGTGGGCTACGGCCGCCTGGGCGCGTACCAGTGGGCCTTCGAGCAGCAGGACGTGGTCCCGGACATCGTCACGGTGGCCAAGGCGGCGGGCAACGGCATGGCCGTCGGCGCGGTGATCACGACCCGGTCGATCGCGGACGCGTTCGGTGCCGAGGGCTCGTTCTTCTCGTCCGTGGGCGGCTCGCCGGTGTCCTGCGCGGCGGGGCTCGCCGTGCTCGAGACGATCGACCGCGAGGGCCTGCGCGAGAACGCCCGCGTCGTCGGCGCGCACCTTCGAGCGGGGCTGGAGCACGTGACCGCGGACCACCCGCTCGTCGGCGCGGTGCACGGCATGGGGCTGTACCAGGGCGTGGAGCTCGTCCGCGACCGGGAGACACGGGAGCCGGCCGATGCCGAGGCGCTCGCCATCTGCGAGCGGCTGCTGGAGCTCGGGGTCATCTGCCAGCCCACCGGCGAGGGCAACAACGTGCTCAAGGTCAAGCCGCCGCTGTGCCTGACCCGGGAGAGCGCGGACATCGTGGTCGAGGCGCTGGGGATCGCGCTCCGCGGCTGACCGTCCGTCCCGCGGACGACATATGTCGATGCCGATGGTCGCACGCGGTCCATGGTGGCCGGCGCCCCGCCCGCCCGATCCTGTGGCCACGGACCCGACACGCCTGCCCGGGTCCACGCGCCAAGGAACCAACCACATGTCTCGTTCGATCCGCTCGCTGAGCGTCGCCGTCGCCGGGCTCCTCGCGGTCCTCGTCGTGGCGGCCTGCTCCGCGACCGCGCCGTCGACCCCCGCCCCGGTCGCCACGCCGAGCCCGGTCGCCTCTCCCGATGCCCCGCAGCCCACCCCGTTCCCCACGCCGGTCGTCACGGACGCCCCGTCCGTCCCGGTGAGCACCCCGGGCGCGGGCGGCGTCGACGGCGCCGTCATCCCGCTCGACGTCTTCCTCGACCACCTGGTCACCCTCGCGTTCAGCGATCCCGAGGGCCTCATCGTCAAGGCCGTCAGCGGCTCGGCGAAGGACGGCATGTCCGTCCGGTGGGGCGACGCGATCGTGCGCAACGTGGACCCCCGAACTGTCGAGATCACCTGGGTCGGCCTGCCCGGCGACGAGGCGGTCACGCTGGTCGCCAAGCCCGACGGCAACGGCGTCCTGCTCCGCTTCGGCCAGCAGGCCCCGCCCGCCGATTCCGACGCGATGGGCGCGGACCGCGTCGCGGTCCTCACCTTCGCCAACCCGGTCGACGCCGGCGACATCGCGACCGACTTCACGACCGCCGACGACTGACCCCGACCCGGGCCACGGGACCGCGGAGCCGCGACGCCCCGCGGTCCCGCCATGTCCGCCGCCGGGCGGGCCGGCCGCTCACGCGTCCCGCACCACCCGCTAGACTGCATGCGGACTATGCAGGCTGAATAGCGGCGCCCCGTCCCGTCCCGGGCGGTTCCGGAGCCGCTCCGACCCCGAATCTGGAGGGTGGCGTGGCGCAGCGCTACGACGCGGTCATCATCGGCGGCGGCCACAACGGGCTGATCTCCGCCGCGTACCTGGCGCGCGCCGGGCTCAAGACGCTCGTCCTCGAGCGGCGCCACGTCCTCGGCGGCGCGGCGGTCACCGAGGAGATCGTCCCGGGCTTCCGGTTCTCGGTCGCCAGCTATGTCGTCAGCCTCCTGCGGCCGGAGGTCATCCGAGACCTCAACCTGCCCAAGTACGGCTTGGACATCCTTCCGCTCGACGGGACGTTCACGCCCCTGCGGCCGGGCGAGGGCGCCCCGGGCGGCGACTACCTGTGGCGCGTCAACGACCACGGCCGGACCGTC
>JAICUV010000342.1 GCA_025935655.1 Chloroflexota bacterium
AACGTCGCGCTGTACGGCGCCACGGACGGCGAGGCGTTCATCCGGGGCGTCGCCGGCGAGCGGTTCGGGGTCCGCAACTCCGGCGCGGTGGCGGTCGTGGAGGGCGTGGGCGACCACGGCTGCGAGTACATGACCGGCGGGCGGGTGCTCGTGCTCGGGCGGACGGGCCGGAACTTCGCCGCGGGGATGTCGGGCGGGGTCGCGTGGGTCTACGACCCCGACGGCACGTTCGCGACGCGCTGCAACGCCGAGATGGTGGGCCTGGAGTCGCTGGCCGGCGTGCCGGGCGAGGCCGACGAGGTGCGGACGCTGCTCGAGCGCCATCGCGAGCTGACCGGGTCCGAGCGGGCGGCGCAGCTGCTCGTGGACTGGGACGCGGTCCTGCCGTGCATCGTGCGCGTCATCCCGCACGACTACCGGCGGGTCCTGGACGCGCAGGCGCGGATGCGGGCGCTGGGGATGACGGACGAGGAGGCCGAGATGGCCGCCTTCGAGGAGAACGCCCGCGATCTCGCCCGGGTTGGCGGCGGCTGATGGGCCGGCCCACCGGGTTCATCGAGATCCAGCGTCGCGGCCAGCCGGCCCGGCCGCCGCTCGAGCGCATCCACGACTGGAGCGAGGCGCACCCGCGCCTGGGCGAGGACGAGCTCGCCGAGCAGGGGGCGCGGTGCATGGACTGCGGCGTCCCGTGGTGCCACACCGGCGTCCTGATCAGCGGCATGGCGTCCGGCTGCCCGATCAACAACCTGATCCCGGAGTGGAACGACCTCGTCTACCGCGGCCAGTGGCGCGAGGCATCGATCCGGCTCCACCGGACGAACAACTTCCCGGAGTTCACGGGACGCGTCTGCCCGGCCCCGTGCGAGGGCTCGTGCACCGTGGGACTCAACGGCGACCCGGTCACGATCAAGACCATCGAGCAGGAGATCGCGGACCGCGCGTGGGAGGAGGGCTGGATCACGCCGAACCCGCCGCTCACGCGGACGGGCAAGCGGGTGGCCGTCATCGGATCGGGGCCGGCGGGGCTGTCCGCGGCCGACCAACTCAACCGGGCGGGCCACCTCGTCACCGTGTTCGAGCGCGCGGGACGCATCGGCGGCCTGCTGATGTACGGCATCCCGAACATGAAGCTGGACAAGGACGTCGTCTCGCGCCGGGTCCGGCTGATGGAGGAGGAGGGCGTCGAGTTCCGGACGGCGGTGACGGTCGGGGCGGACATCGCGGTCGACGAGCTCCAGGCCGAGTACGACGCGGTGGTCCTCGCGACCGGGGCCACGGTCGCGCGCGACCTCGCCGTCCCGGGCCGCGAGCTGGGCGGGATCCACCTCGCCATGAGCTACCTGCGCGGGAACACCCGGCGGCTGCTGGACGGCGGCGCGGACGCCGAGGCCCCCATCGACGCCGCGGGCAAGGACGTCATCGTCATCGGCGGCGGCGACACCGGGACGGACTGCGTCGGGACGGCCATCCGGCAGGGCGCGAAGAGCGTCCGGCAGCTGGAGCTGCTCGGCCGGCCGCCGCTCCAGCGGGCGCCGAACAACCCGTGGCCGGAGTGGCCCAAGGTCTACAAGCTGGACTACGGGCAGGAGGAGGCGGAGGCGCTGTGGGGCGAGGACCCGCGCCGCTACTCCACCACGACCCGCCGGTTCATCGGCCGCAAGGAGCACGTGACGGGGATCGAGATCTCCGACCTCTCGTGGCAGACGGGACCGGACGGCAAGGTCGCCATGCGCGAGGTCCCGGGGACCGCGCAGGTCCTCCCCGCCGACCTCGTGCTCCTGGCGCTGGGGTTCCTGGGACCCGAGCCGGTGCTGCTGAAGGCCTTCGAGTGCGAGCTCGACCCGCGCGGGAACGTGCGCACCGACGCGGACAAGATGACGACCGTCCCGGGCGTGTTCGCTGCCGGCGACTGCTCGCGCGGGCAGTCGCTCGTCGTGTGGGCGATCAAGGAGGGGCGGGCCGCCGCCGAGGGCGTCGACCGCTACCTGTCCCGCAGCTAGGTCGGGCCCATCCCGGGCATCGTGCGCGCGGGCCCGAGGAGCGGCTCCAGGTGGCGGATGACCATCCGCTTGCCCTCGTCCAGCCGCTCCTGCGCGACCGTCCCGTCACGGACGGAGTCATCGATCAGCGGACCCGCGGCGAGGGAGATGACCCACGCGGCACGGAACGCGTCGTCGGGATCGACGGCCGGGTTCCGTCCGACGATCGCCGCGGCGAAGCCGGTGGCGGCCCGGACCGATCCGGCATGGTCGAGGTCCGCGAGCCGCGGCGATCCGAGCATCGCCAGTCGAAGCTCCACGCCCGCGGGCGTCTCGATCCGGAACCGCGCCATCCGGTCCCACAGGTCGTCGATCACGGCCGCCCAGTCGTCACTCGTCACGAACGACTCGTACAGGCCGGCAAGATCTTGCGCCCGCGCCTGCTCGAAGCGCTCGAACAGCTCGTGGACGATCGCCCACTTGTCGGGGAAGTACGCGTAGACCGCGGTGATGCTGACACCGGCACGCTTGGCCACGGCGTTCGTCGTCAGGGTCGTGATGCCGCCTTCCGCGATGATCTCCGCGGCGGCCGCGCAGATCGCGTCGACGGTGACGCGCGAGCGCTCCTGGCTCGGGGTGCGGCGGCGACGGGCAGGGGCGTCATCGATCACGCGCCCATTGTGCCGAATCCCCGGTGACGACAACGGTAGTCTTTGCTACGATTTCGCTCGGCACCCCACTTTCCCTGGCCTCGGTGGCGAACCCCCCCGCCACCGAGGCCGCCTCCACCCGGGCCGTCGGCGCTACGTCCCACGCTCGGGTGGTTTGGTGTCGGGGACCCTCGAGCCGGACCCGGATTGCTGCGCGGTCCGGGCACGGGTCAGTTCGCGGTTCACTTCGTGTTCGCGGCATGCCCTACTGGGCATTCGGGGATCGGGCGGTTCCGGTCGATGCGTATCGCGGCCCCGGGCGCTGCCCGTGGAACGCTGGGCGTTCCACCCGGCGGCCCCAACCTCCACCTGGAACAAGCCGCGTTCCAACGGGCGGCAGTTCCCCTGGTTGGAACGGGCGGTGTTCCAGACGACGCCTGCAGCCCCCACGTGGAACGCCGGGCGACCC
>JAICUV010000156.1 GCA_025935655.1 Chloroflexota bacterium
CCTAGCGCTCAGCTCGCGTCGTCGCCCTCGTCGCTGTGCCGGGGCGGAATGTCGCGCATCCCGATGTCGTTCTCGCTCCCCGTCATGAGGCCGCCCGCGTAACCGGCGTTGCCGCCCATCGCGCCGCCGGCGGCCGCGCCCTGCAGCGCGGCGGTATGGGTGTCGGTGTCGGTCCGCGGATCAGTGCCGGTGGCCGGCTCCTCGTCCGTGAACGCGGGGTCGCGCGAGCCTTCCGCGGGATCCTCGGCGGGATCGCCGCTGGTGGTCGGGGCGAAACGTGGATCGGTCATGGGGCTCACCTCCGCGAGCAGTGTGCGCACGCGCCGCGTCCGTCCGCGCAAGGGTCTGCCCTCGACGCTTGCAGCCGCGTCGCAGCCGTGCGCTCGGTCCGCGCCAGGGACAACGAAACGCTGCTCGCGCCGGGCTTCGACCGATCGTTGGTGACACCACGGCAACGAATTCGCCGGACCGGCCCGCCTCACGCGCGATCCATGACCGCTTCGCATCGAAGTCGTCGCGGATCGGGTCGCCCGTGTGGTTTGGTTGACTACGAGGCGGGCCCCACGGTCGACACGGCGCCGGCCGACGCCGCGCGCGGGTTCGGCAGGCGGACCCACGCCGCTCCCGGAAGCCTGGCCCGCTACGCCGCCCCGGCGACCGCGTCGGACAGGGCTCCACGCCGGACCGCCCGCGCGATGCCGTCGGCCAGCGCCTCGTCGATGATCGCGGCGAGCTGGTCCCACTCGATGAGGAACGCGTCGTGGCCCTTCGAGGAGCGGATCTCGCGGTAGCTCGCATCGACGCCAGCCGCCGCGGCCTGGTCCACGAGCGCCCGCACCTGGTCCGCGCCGTACAGGATGTCGCCCGGGATCCCGACCCCGGTGACCCCCGTGCCGGACGACGCGAGCGCCCGGTAGGCCTCCACGATCCCGCCCCGGCCGCGGCCCACGTCGTGGCCGTCCATGACCCCGACGAGCACGCGGTAGGTGTCCGGGTCGAACCGCCCCAGGAGCTTGTCCCCCTGGTGGTCGAGGTACGACGCGATCGAGAACCGACCGTCCGCCTCGCGCCTGCGCCCGAACCGCCCATCGAAGTCGTCCTCGGAGCGGTAGGTCGTCATCGCCAGCTGGCGGGCCAGCGCCAGGCCCTCGTCCCCGAGGCGGGCGATCAGCTCGAGCTGGATGTGGTTCCACGCGATCGCCATCGCGCCGGTCGCCGCGGGCGCGGCCATCGGCAGCACGTGATCGACGGCGTCGGGTCGGTCGAGGGCGAACTCCTGCGCGATCATCCCGCCCAGCGACCCGCCGGTCACGAGCGAGAACCGCCCGATCCCGAGCCGGTCCGCGAGCGCCCACACCGCCCGCGCCTGGTCGCGAGCGGTGATCGCGGGGAAGGCCGGACCGTAGGGCGCGCCCGTCGACGGGTCGAGCGACGTCGGACCGGTGGACCCGTACCGCCCGCCGAGCAGGTTCGCGCACAGGACGCCCACCCGGTTCGTGTCGAGCGCGCGGCCCGGCCCGATCAGCGGCGTCCACCAGTCGCCGGCCGCGTCGGCGGAGCCGGTGAGCGCGTGGACGACCAGCGCCTGTGGCGCGTCCGGCCCCGGCCCGTCGTGGCGGTACGCCAGGGTGACGGACAGCCGAGGGCCGCCGGCCTCGAGGGAGAGCTCCCCGAGATCGGCGGCCTCGATCCGCCCGGCCCCGAGCGACGGCCGGGCGGGAGGGACAAGCGTGGGATCGGCCCCCGGGGAACGAGCGTCCCCGGGGTACCGCGTGCGGTCTGGCGCCATCGGACGCCTAGGCCGTCACGAGCTCGCCTTCGGCCGACGGCTCGGTCGCGGCGCGCAGCGCCTGGCCGAGGTCGGCCAGGATGTCGTCGATGTGCTCGATGCCCACCGACAGGCGGATGAGGTCCGGCGTGACGCCGCTCGCCACCTGCTCGGCCTCGGCCAGCTGCTGGTGGGTGGTCGACGCCGGGTGGATGATCAGGCTCTTCGCGTCGCCCACGTTCGCGAGCAGGCTGAACAGCTTCACGCTGTCGATCAGCCGCCGCCCGGCGTCCACGCCGCCCTTGATCCCGAACGTGATGATCCCGCCGAAACCGCCCTTGAGGACGCGGGTCGCGACGTCGTTCGTCGCGTGCGAGGCAAGGCCCGGGTAGCTGACCCACTCGACCTCGGGCCGGTCCTGGAGCCACTGGGCGACCGCGAGGGCGTTCTGGCTGTGGCGCTCGATCCGCAGCGGCAGCGTCTCGAGACCCTGGATGAGCTGCCACGCGTTGAACGGCGAGAGCGCCGCGCCGATGTCGCGCAGGCCCTGGACGCGCAGCTTGAGGATGAACGCGAGGGGCCCGAACGCCTCCGTGTAGCTCACCCCGTGGTAGCTGGGATCGGGTGCCACGAAGTCCTCGTGGAAGCGGGGGCTGGCCGCCCAGTCGAACGTCCCGCCGTCCACGACCACGCCGCCGATGACCGTCCCGTGCCCGCCGATCCACTTCGTCGCCGAGTGGATCACGATGTCCGCGCCCTGCTCGATCGGCCGGGCGATGAGCGGGGCGAACGTGTTGTCCACGATGAGCGGGATGCCGGCCGCGTGGGCCACGGCGGCGACGGCCGGGATGTCCGCGACGTCCAGGCGCGGGTTGCCGATCGTCTCCAGGTACAGCGCGCGGGTGTGCTCGTCGATCGCGGCGGCGTAGTTCGCGGGATTGGAGCCGTCGACGAACTTCACGGTGATCCCGAGCTTGGGCAACGTGTAGTGGAACAGGTTGTAGGTGCCGCCGTAGAGGCTCGAGGAGCTGACGATGTTCTGGCCGGCCCGGGCGATGTTGAGGATCGTGAGGGTCTCGGCCGCCTGGCCCGAGCTCAGCGCGAGCGCACCGACGCCGCCCTCGAGCGCCGCGACGCGCTCCTCGAACACGCCGGTCGTGGGGTTCATGATCCGGGTGTAGATGTTCCCGAACTCCTGGAGCCCGAACAGGCGCGCGGCGTGCGCCGCGTCGTCGAACACGTAGCTCGTCGTGGCGTAGAGCGGGACCGCGCGCGACTTGGTCGTGGGGTCGACGGACTGGCCGGCGTGGAGCGCCTTCGTCTCGGGACGGAGGTTGCCGAGGCTGTTCGGGTCGAAGCTCATCTCGCTGGTTCCTCTCGCTCGGTGGTGGGGGACGTGCGCTCCGCGGCGCAAACAAAAAGACCGCGAACCCTGTGGTTCGCGGCCCCGGGACCTCGGCTCCGAGATCCCCGTGTCAGTCGCTGACGATCAGCGCGGGAGATCCCGGCGCCCGTCCGTTCGACGGGGCCGCCCACGCATACACATGTCCCAGGTCAGGGTGGTGTGGTTCATCAGGTGGCGGAGGATGGGGGAGCGGCGGGGTCGCCGTCAACCCCCTGGCGGCAGACGCAACCGAAACGCAACCCCGGATCGCGTCGCGCCACTCCGCCTGCACGAGCCGTCGGGCGGCTCGGAAATGAGGGAGGTCCTAAGGCGTTGCCGGATGCGCGTCGGCGCGCCGGGCCCGAGGCTGCCACGAAAGCCGCCCGATCGGGCGGCGGACATGGAGCGTTCGGATGACCAGACAACCTTGGCGCGCAGTCCCCGTCGTGCTCGTCCTCGGGGCATGTCTCGCGATCCCCGCCACAACCCTCGCCACGGCGCCTTCGACGAGCCCCACCGTGACCTCACCGATCTCGTTCGCCGCGGGCACGTTGTGCCACGACGAGATCCTGTTCGAGAACCTCGCCCTCAACTCCCGCGACAGCCTGTTCGCTCCCGGCCCGGACGGCGCGCAGCGGCTGCTCCAGCGGGGCTTTGGCGCGTCCCGCGTCACGGACGAGGATTCGGGCAAGGCGCTCGAGTTCAAGGGCGGCTATGCGATATCGATCGTGTTCGCGGCGGACGGCACGGTCCGCGTCGATGCGGCGGGGACGGACATCCTGGCCTGGTACTTCGCTGGCGACGACTCCGAGCTGGGCGCGGGCATCTTCCACGTGACCGGTCGCGTCACCGAGTGGTATGCGAGCGACGGCTCCTTCCTGCGGGCCGCCTTCAGTGGCACGAGCACCAACGTCTGCGACGTGCTCGCGGCCTAGCACCGGAGCCCGCACGGCCGGCGGTGGCCCCGATGCCCGGAATCGGGCCGCCGCGACCGCATCGGACAAGGGGGTCGTCGGCGCCACGACCCCCTTGTCGGCGTGCCCGCGGACCCGCACAATCGCCGTCCAAGGGAGGGCGATACCCGGTGCCGACGAGCGTCCATCGCCGCAGCGCGTCCGTTCTCGGCCGAGAGGCGGATCGCCGGCGGGTGAGCCTGCTGCTGGCGGAGTCGCGGCTCGTGACGCTCACCGGCCCGGGTGGCATCGGCAAGACGACGCTCGCCCGCGAGGTTCTCGCCGCGCACGACGGCGAGGGCTGGTTCGTCGACCTGGCCCCCCTGCGCAGTCCGTCCGACGTGGCGGCGGCGGTCGCGGGCGCCCTCGGGCTCGTCGTCACGCGCGGCGAGGACGCGGAGGGTGCGCTGCTCGCGTTCCTCGGTCCGCGCGAGGCCGTGATCCTGCTCGACAACGTCGAGCACCTCGACGGGGTGGGGCGGCGCATCACCGCCTGGCTGGAGGCCGCTCCCGCGACGCGGTTCCTCGCGACCAGCCGCATCCCGATGCGGGTCCCCGGCGAGCGCGAGCTTCCCATCCCCGGCCTCGAGCTGCCGGCGTCGCGCAGCCCGGCCGACCTGGAGGCCTCGCCCTCCGGCGCGCTCTTCCTGCGCGTCGCGCGGACGCTCGGGGCGCTCGAGATGCTGGACGTCGCGACGGCCGGGGACCTCGCGGATCTCCTGCACCGGCTCGACGGGATGCCCCTCGCGATCGAGCTGGCCGCAGGTCGGAGCCGGATCCTCTCGCCCGGGGCGCTCCTGCGTCGTCTCGACGATCCGGCGGTGGTCTCGACCCGGGATCTCCTCGAGGGCGAGGAGGCCCGCCACACCTCGCTCGACGAGGTCCTCTCGATGAGCATCGACCTCGTCCCGGCGCCGGAGCGCGCATTCCTCCGGGCGCTCGCCGTGTGCGGCGGTTCCTTCGACATCGACCTCGCCCACGCGCTGACGCCCGACGTGCCAGCCGTTCCCGCGTTGGACCTGCTGGTCTCCTCGGGGCTGGTCCGTGCGCTCGGTGAGACCGGGGGCGAGCCGCGATTCGGACTGCTGGAGACCGTCCGTGCGCACCTCGCGCCCACCGTCCCGGACGCGGAACGGGAGCTCCTGCTCGAGCGGCTGGCCCGAGCGACAGTCCGCGCGGCCGGACGGCTGGATGCCCGCTGGGCAACGAACGAGCGCGACGCCATGGCCGTGTTCTTCGCGGACCTCGATGCGGTCGCGCTGGCGGTGGAGTGGTGCCTGCGCCACGACCCGTCGCTCGGCCTGCAGCTGCTCGTCGCGTTCGACCGGATCGCCCAGACGGGCGTGCACCTGGCGCGCTCCGTGGCGTGGTGCCGGGCGATGCTGGACGCGGCGCCCGCCGACGACCCCAACCGCCTCGCGGTGACGGGCTCGCTGTTGCGGCTCCTGACCCGGTATGCGGGTCCCGAGGAGGCGCTGCGGCTGGAGCCGGAGCTGCTCGCCGGTGCCGACGGGCTCCCGGCGCTGGATCGACGACGCCTGTTCCTCCAGCTCGCGCACGCGCGGTATGCCCTCGGCGACGGACCCGGGCTGAGCCGGAACAACCTGCTGGCCGCGGCGGCGGCACCTGATCCCGACGACCGGGCCGCCCTGACGCTGACCGGCCTCGCCGATGCCGCCTGGTACGAGGGCCACGACGCCGCGACCTCCGCGACGCGCCACCTGGAGGCTGCGGCTGCCGGCGCGCGGATCGGCCGGCACGGGAACCAGGGCATCTCGCTGTTCAAGGCGGCCCTCGCGTTCCTGCGCACGGGCAACGTCCGGGCGGCGGTGACCCAGGCGTCGTCGTCGATCGAGCTCTGCCCACCGGGGAACGTCCGCGCCTTCGCCCGCGACATCCTTGCGCTTGCGCTCGCCGAGGATGGGCGGCCCGAGGAAGCGCGGGCCGCCCTCACGGCGGCCTGGCCCGAGGTCGAGCGTGAGGCACGCATCGACCGGGTCGAGGCGCTGGAGGCCGCGGTCGCGGTGCTCGCCGCCGAGGGCCGCCATGCCGAGGCGCTGACGACCCTCGCGGTGGCCGACCGTGACCGTCCGTCGACCGGCTGGGTCCGGGACGACCACGTCTCGTTCCTGTTGGAGCGATGGCGGCAGCGCTGTGCCAAGGTCCTCGGGCCCGTGCCGACACGGCTGGCAGCGCTGGCCGCGGACGGCCTCTCGCTCGAGGCGGCGATGGCCGCGTCGCTGCGGCCGGCGGTGGACGGGCCGGGTCGCCCCGCCGCTCGCCGCGCCCACGGCGTGCCGCACACCCTGGACGGGCTGACCGCGCGTGAGGTGGAGGTCCTGACGCTCATCGGCGAGGGACGCACGAACAACGAGATCGCCGAGCGGCTGTACATCAGCCACAAGACGGCGTCCGTCCACGTGACGAACGTGAAGGGGAAGCTCGGCGTCGGGTCGCGGCTCGAGATCGCCCTCCGGGCGCGGGAGCTCGGGCTGGTGCGCGAGGCGCCGACCGCCCGCTGACCGCGGCGCAGCGCCAGGCGAGCCCCGGCCAGGCGAGCACGGCCGCCCGGCGAGCGTCGGTCAGGCAGGCCCGCCGGGGCGAACCCGACGGGCCTGGTGGAGCAGTTGGGGCGACGTTGAGCCGCCGCAGCCCGTCAGCCGAGCAGCGCGCAGACGTTCTGGCGCGTCCCGCCGTGCTGGGTGATGCTCGTGATCGTGCCGGACGCGTCGGTCTCGACATGGACCGCGCCCGTCGTGAGCCACATCTCGCCAGGACCGAAGGGAAGCGAGTTGCCCAGCAGGACCTGGGACGACGAGCCGTCAGGGTGGATGGTGGACAGCATCGGGCCCGAGATGTTCTCGGTGATGGTCGCGCCGGTCGACTCGTTCGTGAGCGAGATGATCAGGCGCCCGCCGACGATCTGGCGCACCACGTTGCCCGCGTCGTCACGGAACGTGACGCCGTACTCGGTGTTGACGAGGATGTCGATGCGCAGCGGGAACGCGCACGGGTCACCCGCCGCGAACTCGATCGGCCCGTCGATCGGCAGGTAGACGCGCGTGGGCCCGGACGCGAGCGCGGCGGGGGCGAGGAGCGAGAAGGCGAGAGCGACGACGCCGGTCGCCGCGATGGTGCGCCTGAGCATGGCTGGCCTCCGGTTGTGGGCGGTCCTTCGTGAGCCGCCATCGAGGCGGTGATTCAGCGCCAGGCGGGGCCATCTGCCATTGGCCCTCTCCTTAGCCGGCTCCTCATTTCGGCGGTCGTGCCCGGTGCGCGCCCCTTGTCGGCGTCGCGCAGCGCGCCAGGGAGATGGGGCTGGCGGCCGACCCGGTGCGGCGAGGCGAGTCGCCCAGCCGATGATGGCGGGCATGCGAAACGGTCCGCCGGGAGGATCCCGGCGGACCGTGCTGTGTTCGTCGTCGCGGCGTCAGCCGCCGGTCGTCGGCGAGGCGGACGGCAGGGCATTGGGGCCCATGCCCTTGCCGCCACCGAACATGCCGCCCATCCCGTGGCCGCCCCGCCCGCCGAAGAGGCCGCGGCCGAGGCCCCGGAGCTCGTCGGTCGTGATCTTGCCGTCGTCGAGCAGGGTGGTCAGCGTGCGGAGGTAGCTGTCGGCGGGGAGCTGGTCGATCTCGGCCTGGGTGATGACCCCATCGGCGAGGAACTGCTGGATCTGGGCGCGCTCGGCCTGCCGGGCCGCCCGGCGGGCGGTTCGCTCGGCCGTGAGCGCGTCGAGGATCGCGGTCTTCTGGGAGCTGTTGATGGTGCCCTTCGCGACGAGATCGTCGAGGACGCTCGTCAGCGCGGTGTCCTTCTCGACGGGCGGCATCGTGGTCGTGCCGGTGGTCGGGGAGGGAGTGGCGGCCGCGGGGACGACGGTGTTCGTGGTCGAGGGCGCGCCGCCGCTCGTGGCGAAGACGGCGCCCGCGCCCGCGATGACCAGGAGGCCGGCGAGCGGGAGGACGACGCTGGTTCGGTTGAGCTTCACAGTGGTCTC
>JAICUV010000149.1 GCA_025935655.1 Chloroflexota bacterium
CCCGCCCCGCGTCCGCCTCGCCCGGCGCTCGTCCGCCTCGCCCGCCGGCCGGTCCGCTCGCCCGCGCGACGGTCCGCGTCGCCCGCGGGCCGCCCGCCTCGCCGGCCGCCCGGGCTGCCGGTCGTAGCGCCTCCATGGGTAGCCACAGCGGAGTCGACCAGCCAGCCCGCCGCCGACGCCCCGGCTGCCTGGGCGGACCGCGCCTTCGGGCGGCGGGCAGCGCCTCCACGGGTGCGGAGTACGGCAACCGGCCCGAAGACCGCCCCTGGTGACCGGGCGGGGGCGTTGGCGCCTGTCATCGCCTGGGTGTAGCCGTGGAGCCGCTGCGGCCTGCGCGCGCGAGAACGCGGGAGCCGATGTGGCGTGCGCGCGAGAACGCGGGCGCCGAGCCGCTGCGGCGTGCTCGGACGAGAACACCGGAGCCGCTGCGGCGTGCGCGCGCGAGAACAGGTGCCCGAGCGGCCCCGACGATGCACGGACGAATGGCGCGCCGGCCACCCGTGCACGACCGCGGCGCGAAACCCGAGGCCGGCGACGCGGGCCCGCACGAGCCCCCGCCCGCCGAGTCTCACGTGCATCACGGACCCCCGACGGACTCCCGCGGGGGCCAGGAGCTACCGCTTCGACGGGTCGAGCACCCGTCCCATGAACAGGATCGCGCCGGTCTGCAGGTCCCGCACGAGGAACAGGAACGGGTGATCGAGCCGCAGGGTCTTCTCGACGAGCGGCACCGCCCCCGTGCAGCCGCCCGTGTCCATGCCCACGGCCGTCGCCGCCGCGGCCTCCGTCCCGCGCTCGTCGACGTCGATGTTCGCCTGGTGGATGACGAACCCGATGTACAGCCGGTCCTGGGTCGTCATGCCGCTGAAGTCGGCGGCCTGCGAATCGAACGCGTCCGTCATCCCCATCGCCTTGAGCATGGGCGCGAGCTTCGCCTTGGTGTCGATCCCGAACTTCGGCATGTAGAGGGTCGTGGAGTACGGGTACGTCGGGCAGGCTTCCGCTTCGGGCGGATCGCTCACGACCTGGAGCCTCCGGCGCTCAGCGGCGATCGTCTTCATCATCCGGCCGAGTCTCGTGGTGGTGAGCGACTTCTCGAAGGCGCGGAGGTCGGTCGGCTGGATGATCGTCATCGCCAGCGGCGTCTTCCCGTCCGGGCCGAGATAGCGCAGCTCCGTGCCCCGCCAGCCGTCGCCCTTCGCGATCGGGATCTCCTGCTCGCCCCAGGCCTTCATGGTCGGGACCCGGACCGTCGACCCGTCCAGGCGCGTGAACCGGCGCGGGGTGGTCTCGCCGTCGATGAAGGGTTGCGCCCACTCCGCCTTGAAGTAGACGGCGTTGACGAGGACGAGGCGCGTGATGCTCGTCACGTCCGGCGGACCGAGCAGCTCGGGGATCCGCCCCAGCGTCTGCTGGCTCACCCAGCCGTTGATCGCGTCACGGGCGCCGTTCGGGTCGGCGATGTAGTCCACCAGGCCGAACCCGCTCCGGAACGTCTGCGACACGCGCTTCAGGTACGCCTGCTCGAGGTGGAAGTCGCGCTGGCCGAATGCCATGTTCGCGATACGCAGCGCCTGGTAGTGGACATCGTCCTTGCCTGATTCGTCATTGCGGACCGTCCAGGCGCCGTCGCGCCGCGCGAGCACCGTGGCGAGCGACGGGACGCCGGTGGCGAGGTCGGCCCATCCGCCCGCGCGCAGGACCTCGTCCATCTGCCTCGCGGTCTCGCCCTTCGCGCCGGCCCGCGCCATCGCGAGCGCCGTGACGATGCTGTAGGGCGAGAACACGATCGCCGCGCCCTTGAGGTCCGAGTCCACCCGGAGGCGCTTGTACAGGGCGAGGCCGAACGCGTTGACCGCGGCCGCCTGGCGCCTCGCCGCGCTCGTGGTGGCGGCGACGGGGTCCGTGGTCACCGAGGCGAGCTCGAAGCCCGGCGTCGGGTCCGACGCGAGCGCGACCCACGGCGTGCCGTCGTGGTCGGCGATCGCGACCCAGCCCTGGTCGACCCCGTCGTCGAGCGCGAGGCCGATCGGCGCGACCCGGTACCAGGTGTAGTCCGATGCCTTGACCGGCCCGGCGGTCACGACGAGCGACGTCCCGACCGGCAGGACCGGGGTGAACTTCACCGAGTCGTCGGCGACCCGCGGCGCCGACCGGACGCGAACGCTGTCGGAGACGGTCACGGCGAGCGTGCCCGGGACGAGGTCCCCGGACCTCGTCGCCGCGGATGGGGACGGCGCCGCCGAGGGTGACGCTGCCGGGGCGCCGGGGGTCGAATCCGGCGTCGCCGAGGGTCCGGACGGCGTGACTGCAGGGATGGCGGCCGCGGACGGCGTGGGACTCGGCGTGGTGTCGCAGGCGGCCGCGACGAGCGCGACCCCGACGAGCAGGACGATGACCGCGGACGCGGGACGGGGAGGCCGGTGGGCCGTCGTGCGCATGGCAGTGGCTCCAGCGTGCGCCGCCTTCACCAGGGGTCGGGCATGGCCGGCGGCGGGGCCGTGTCGTTGGCCGCCCTCAGACGATGCACCACGGCGATGTGCAACGCACCTGCCAGACGACGGGATCGTCGGCGGTGGCAGACTGGCCCCATGAGCAGCGAACAGGACCGCACCGCGGCGGACGCCGCAGGCCAGGCAGGCCAGGCAGGCCCGACGGGCGAACTGGACCGCACCGCGGCCGACGCGGCGGGTGCCGCAGGCCCGACACCCCACCGCGACCACGACGCCCCGCACCCCCGGACGCTCCGGCGCGGACGGGTGGCGATGCGGCCGGGGACGGAGCAGCGCATCGCCGGCAAGGAGACGGGCCGGACGGAGGACGAGAAGCTCCTCGCCGGGGCGCACGGGCGGCCGGCCTTCCTCGATACGGACACGTGGCGGGCGCTCCGCATCCTCAGCGAGTTCGTCGAGGGCTTCGAGGCGCTGGCGGGCGTCGGGCCCGCGGTCACCGTGTTCGGCTCCGCGAGGACGCCGCCGGGCTCCGAGGGCTACGAGCTCGCCCGGCGGATCGGCGAGGCCGTGGCCAGGGCGGGGTTCGCCGTCATCACGGGTGGCGGTCCGGGCGCCATGGAGGCGGCCAACCGGGGCGCCCACGAGGCCGGCGGCCTCTCGATCGGCTGCAACATCGAGCTGCCGCACGAGCAGCACCTCAATCCGTACGTGGACCTCTCCGTCGAGTTCCACTACTTCTTCGCCCGCAAGACGATGTTCGTGAAGTACTCGGACGCGTTCATCATCATGCCCGGCGGGTTCGGCACCCTCGACGAGCTGTTCGAGGCGCTGACGCTCATCCAGACGGGCAAGATCCGCGACTTCCCGGTGGTCCTCGTGGGCCACGCGTACTGGGACGGGCTGCTCGCCTGGATGCGCGAGGTCCAGCTGCCGGCGGGCGCCATCGCCGAGGCCGACCTCGACCTGCTCCAGGTCACCGACGACGTGGACGAGGCCGTGCGGATGATCACGGCCTACGCGCGGGCGAACGGCATCGAGTGACCGACGTCGTCGAGCCGCTCCCCGGGGTGGTGCCGGCGCGCGTCCGGCACGCGCCCACCGGCTACCTCCTGTACCTCGGCGCCGCGCTGCTGTTCGCGATCAACGGCACCGTGTCCAAGACCCTGCTCCTCGGCGGGATCGACGCGAGCGACCTCTCGCAGCTGCGGGCGACCGTGGCATTCCTGATCCTGTTCGCGTTCGTGGCGCTGACCCGCCGCTCCGCGCTGCGCATCCGGCGCCGGGAGGTGCCGCTCCTGGTCGTGTACGGGGTGCTGGGCATCGCGATGACCCAGTTCCTGTACTTCGCCGCGATCGAGCGCATGCCCATCGGGATCACCCTGCTCATCGAGTTCACGTCGCCGCTGCTGATCGCGATCTGGTTCCGCGTCGCCTGGAAGCACCCGACGAAGCCGATCGTGTGGGTCGCGCTCGTCTCGGCGCTCGTGGGGCTCGCGATCGTGGCGGAGATCTGGGAGGGCCTGACGCTCGACCCGGTGGGCGTGGCGTTCGCCGTCGGCGCGGCGCTCGCGCTCGTCGTCTACTACGTGAGCGCCGACGTGCAGGTCCAGCGGCCGGACGCCCGGGATCCCGTCAGCCTCACGATGTGGGGCATGGGCGCTGCCGCCCTGTTCTGGGCGATCGTCCAGCCGCCGTGGACGTTGCCGGCGGACGCGCTCTCGGGCTCGCTCCACCTGTTCGGCGTGGGCGGGCCGACGGTCCCCGTGGCGGGCCTCGCGACCTGGATGGTCGTGCTGGGGACCGTCGTCCCGTTCTCGCTCGTCGTCGTGTCGATGCAGCACCTGCGCGCGTCCCAGGCGTCCGCCGTGGGGATGACGGAGCCCATCTTCGCGACGGCGATCGCGTGGGTCGTCCTGGGTGAGGCCCTGTCGCCGGTCCAGGTCGTAGGCGCGGCGATCGTCCTCGGGTCCGTGCTCGTGGCGGAGCGCAACCGCTGAGCGCGTCCCGGCACGTGCTCAGCCCGGGACGCCGACCTCGATGACGCCGTCGACGACCCGGAGCGGGTAGTAGCGGAACCGGCGGACCCGGGTCAGCTTCCGGGCCTCGGTCTTGACGCCGGGCGGATCGGGACGCGGCTCGCGGTCGGGCGGGCACCACACGGGCTCGTAGGCCCCGTCCGGCCACAGGCCGCCGGTCGTGGGCATCTGCACGGGATCGCCCGTCCCGAGGTCGAACCGGCCGGAGTGGAGCGGGCATGCGACCACGCAGCCGTCGAGCCCGCCGATCGAGAGCGGCGCTGCCATGTGCGGACAGCGGTCGTCGACCGCCGCCAGGCCGAGGCTCGTGTGCGCGAGCAGGACGTCGAGGTCGCCGAACGAGACCCGGCGCATCGCGCCGGGCGGGAGGTCGCGGACCGGGATCGTCGGCCGGAACGGCGCGTCGGTCGTGCCGGGGGCGCGCAGCTCAGGCGGGTAGGGGAGCAGGGAGGTCACCCGCGCATCGTAGCCCGAGACGTCGAACGGCCCGGCCGCCGTCGTGGCTGCCGGGCCGTCCGTGGAGGAGCGGAGGAGGGTCAGTCGAGCGAGGGGTTCGTCTCGACGACCGGGACCGGGCGGTGTGCGCCGGGCACGCCATCGACGGCGGACGGAGCCTCGTCGACCGCGACCGGGGCCGCGTTGGTCGCCCGCAGCGGGATCTCCTTGATCGCCACGGCCGCGACGGCCGCGATGATCGCGCCCACGACCCCCAGGTAGAACGTCTGGGCGACGGCGAGGCTGAAGGCCCCGTGGATGCCCTCGACCATCGCCGGGATGACGGGCTTGATGAGCTCCTGGAACTGCGCGGGGACCGACGCCAGGATGGCTGCACCCATGTCGCCGACACCGGTGAGGCTGTTGAGGTCGAAGCCGCCGCCACCGCTCGCCTGCCCGAAGCCCGCAAGCACCTGCGCCGGGACGCCGGCGGCGGACATCTGGGGGATGAGCTGGTCCTTGAACGTTGTCCCGAAGATCGTGCCCACGAGCGCGAGGGCGATCGTGCCGCCGATCTGGCGGAAGAACGTCAGGTTCGAGGTGGCGACGCCGAGCTGCCGGAACGGCACGGCGTTCTGGATGACGATCGTGAACACGGAGAACGTCGGTCCGACGCCCAGGCCGGCGATGAACATCCACAGCCAGACGATCGGCAGCGGGGTGTCCTTCGTGAGCTGGGTCATGAGCAGGGTCGCGAACGCCATCACGCTGATCGCCCCGACGAGCAGCCACTTGTAGCGGCCGGTCCTCGACACGAGGTAGCCGGACACGATCGAGCTGCCGATGAGGCCGATCATGAGCGGCAGCGCCGCGAGGCCGGAGTTCGTCGGCGAGAAGCCCTCGACGACCTGGAACCAGCGAGGCAGGAACACGATCGCGCCAAAGAACGCGAAGGCCGCGAAGAAGGTCGACAGCATGGAGGCCGAGTACGTCCGTGACTTCCACAGGTCGAGCGGGACGATCGGCTCCTTCGCGCGCGACTCCGCGAAGATGAACAGCAGGGTGCCGATGAGCCCGATGAGGATGAAGCCCCCGACGGTGGGCTCGGTCCAGTCGCTGAACTGCTTGTTGGTCAGGCCGATCAGCAGGAACACCATCGAGACGGTGAAGATCGCGCCCCCGATGAGGTCGAAGTTGCGGCTCGCAGCCGGGTTCTTGACGGTGGGCAGCAGCCGCTGGATCACGATCAGCGCCACGATGCCGATGGGCACGTTGACGTAGAAGATCCAGTGCCAGCCGATGTTCTCCGTGAGCCAGCCGCCGATGAGCGGGCCGGCGACGAACGCGATGCCGAACACCGCGCCGAACAGGCCCTGGTACTTGCCGCGCTCCTTGGGGGTGAACAGGTCGCCGATGATCGCGAGGGCCACCGGGAACAGCGCGCCCGCGCCGATCCCCTGGATGCCCCGGAACAGGATCAGCATGCCCATGTTCTGGCTGAGGCCCGACAGCGCGGAGCCGACCAGGAACACGACGATGCCGAGCATGTAGATCGGCTTGCGCCCGAACAGGTCGGAGCCCTTGCCCCAGAACGGGACGCTGATCGTGCTGGTCAGCAGGTAGATCGTGATCGCCCAGACGTAGTAGTCGTTGCCCGACAGCTGGGTGACGATGGTGGGCAGCGCCGGACCGACGATCGTCTGGTCAAGCGCGCCGAGGAACAGGCCGAGCATGACGGCGAAGAGCACTTCCATCTTCGCCCGGTGGCTCAGGCCGAGGGCGGGATCGTCCTCGAGGTTCGGTACTTCCCCGTAGGGAAGGGGAACGCTTTCCATGAGTGTGCTTGATCCTCCTTCAGGGACAGCAGGGTCGCGCCGTGCCGGACGACGGGGTCCGGGCGGCGGCGGTCCGATCGCCTAGCGCGACCGGTGGTCCGGGGTCGATGCCGGATGGCGATCCGGCGTTGTGATCGATGCGGTGGCCTCGAACCCGGCGCGCAGCTCCGACACCGCGTGTGCGATGACCGGGAGCTCGGCGGGGTCCAGGCGGGCGAGGATCTCGCGCAGGAGGCCGTCGCTGAGGGCGTCGTTCTCGTCGAGGATCCGGGTGCCGGCCTCCGTGATCCGGACGAGGACCACACGGCGGTCCTCCGGCACGCGGGTCCGTTCGATGAACCCGCGCTCCTCCATCCGGTCCACGAGACCCGAGGCGTTCGAGAGGGAGACCCCGAGCACGTCGGCGAGGCGGCTCATCGTCATCACGCCGTCGCGCTGCAGGGTGTACATGATGTTGAGCTGCGCCATGCTGATCCCGAGCCGCACGAGGCGCTCGCTCATGGCGCACTTCATCCCGCCGATCGTGCTCCGGAAGTCGGCGATGATCTGCGTGGCGAGCGCGTCGCTCGTGGGAGCAGCCGCCCGGGCCGTGCGCGTCTTGGCTTCGTCAATAGTTTGTGTCACGTGAATGATGGTACACGAGTGGATCATCCTGTCAACATGGAACATCCACTCCACGTTCAGGAGTCGCGCATGCGTTTCGCCCTCATGACCGAGCCCCAGATGGGGCTCACCTACGACGAGCAGCTCGCCGTCGCCCGTCGCGCCGAGGCGGCCGGGTTCGAGACGTTCTTCCGCTCCGACCACTACGAGAGCTTCCCCGGGGACTCGGACCAGCCGACCACGGACGCCTGGGCGGTCCTGGCCGGGCTCGCCCGCGACACGTCGCGGATCGGGCTCGGCGTGCTGGTGTCGCCGGTCACGTTCCGCAACCCCGGCAACCTCGCCAAGGTGGCGGTGACCGTGGACGGGATGAGCGGCGGCCGTGTCGAGGTGGGCGTCGGGGCGGGCTGGCACGAGGCCGAGCACCATCGCCACGGCTTCCCCTTCCCGCCGATCGTCGAGCGCGCCGACCGCCTCGAGGAGACGCTCGAGATCCTGCGCGGCCTCTGGGAGGCGCCGGACGGCTGGTCGTTCCACGGACGGCACTGGACCGTGGACGACGCGCACTTCCGCCCGAAGCCGGCCTCGCTCCCGGCACGCGCCGGCCGCCCGCTGCGGCTCATCGTCGGCGGGCAGGGATCGCCGCGCTCGTTCCGGATCGCCGCCCGCTACGCGGACGAGTTCAACCTGTCCTCGACCTCGCCGGACGGGGCCGTGGAGCAGTACGCGAAGCTCGACGCGGCGCTCTCGGCCGCGGGCCGGGATCCGGCCACGATCACGAGGTCCGCGATGGTCGGCCTGCTCATCGGCCGCACCGACGCGGAGGTCCGCGACCGGGAGCAGGCGCTGCTGGCGGCGTTCGGCGGCGCCGACGACGAGAGCGAGGGCTGGCTGGACACCCGCCGGCCGCGGTGGATCCACGGGACGCCCGACACCGCCCGCGCCACCGTGCGCCGGTTCGCGGAGTCCGGCGTCCAGCGCCTGATGCTCCAGGACTTCCTCGCCCGAGATCTCGAGATGATCGACCTCGCGGCGGAGGCGCTGTTCGACGGGTAGCGGCCCGGGTCAGCCCGCGGGGTCGTCCGCGACCTCGGCGGCGCGGAGGTAGACCGGATCATCCCGCCGGATCGGGTCCGGGTTGGTGCCGCGTGCCGCGGCG
>JAICUV010000391.1 GCA_025935655.1 Chloroflexota bacterium
CCCGTGGTCCCGGTCGCGATCGGCGGCAACCACGAGCTGTTCCTCGGGCGGACGATCGTCGTGCGGGTGCTGCCGCCGCTCTCCGCGCTGGAGCTCGCGGGCCTGACGGAGCCCCCGGAGGTCGGGAGCCAGGAGGAGCGCGAGGCCGTACACCGTGTGCTGGACGGGCTCGCCGCGGCCTACGCAGGCGCGGTCGGCGACGTGCACGACGCGGCGGAGCCGCCGCCCGGGACCCGGAAGCGCGCGCTTTGGCTCACGACGCTGTTCCACTGAGCGAGCACGGGCGCGCCTGGTAGGGCGCCCCCGAGCGGTACCGCGAGCCGTTCCGTGAGCCGCCCGCCGAGCCGCCCCGAGCCGCCCGCAGAGCCTTGGATCGCCGAGCTTGGGTCGCGTCGCATTCCAACCGTCGCTCGCAGCCGCCAGTTGGAACGCCGGGCGATCCAGGAGGGCCGCGCCGGGCGATCCACGGGCGGCACCGGGCGATGGACGGGCCGCGCTGATTGATCCACGAGCCGCGCGCAGGCGCGACTCGATTCCGCCACGACACGCGCCCCGCCCGGGGCACGAAGAAGCCCCCGGTGGCCGATGGCCGCCGGGGGCTCCGTGTGTCGCGAGTGCGCGGGACTAGAAGTCCATGCCCCCGCCGTGGTCGTGGCCGCCACCGGCCCCGGCCTGCTCCTTGGCCGGGAGGTCGGTCACGAGCGTCTCCGTCGTGAGGACCATCGCGGCGATGGAGGCGGCGTTCTGGAGCGCGGACCGGGTCACCTTGGCCGCGTCGACGATGCCGCGGTCGAAGAGGTTGCCGTACTCGCCCTTGAGCGCGTCGTAGCCCTCGCCGATCGGCAGGTTGCGGACCGCGTTGACCACGACCTCGCCCGAGGCGCCGGCGTTGTCGGCGATCTGGCGGGCCGGGGCCTCGAGGGCCTTGCGGACGATGTCCACGCCGACCTGCTCGTCACCGTCCAGCTTGAGCTTGTCGAGCGCGGGGATGGCCTGGAGGAGCGTGGTGCCGCCGCCGGCGACGAGGCCCTCCTCGACGGCCGCGCGGGTCGTCGAGAGCGCATCCTCGATGCGGTGCTTCTTCTCCTTGAGCTCGACCTCGGTGGCCGCGCCGACCTTGATGACGGCGACGCCGCCGGCCAGCTTGGCGAGGCGCTCCTGGAGCTTCTCGCGGTCGTAGTCCGAGGTGGTGTCCTCGATCTGCGCCTTGATCTGGCTCATGCGCGCCTTGACCTGCTCGGCCGTGCCCTCGCCGTCCACGATCGTGGTGTCGTCCTTGGTGGCGACGACGCGGCGGGCCTTGCCCAGGTCCTCGAAGGTGACGCTGTCCAGCTTGCGCCCGATCTCCTCGGAGATCACGGTGCCGCCGGTCAGGATCGCGATGTCGCGGAGCATCTCCTTGCGGCGGTCGCCGAAGCCCGGCGCCTTGACCGCGAGGACCTGGATGCGGCCCTGGAGCTTGTTCACGACGAGCGTGGCGAGGGCCTCACCGTCGACGTCCTCGGCGATGATCAGCATCGGGCGGCCCTGCTGGACGGCCTTCTCGAGCGACGGCAGGAGGTCCGGCACGGCGCTGATCTTCTTGTCGGTGACGAGGATGACCGGGTTCTCGAGGACGGCCTCCATCCGGTCGGGGTTGGTCACGAAGTACGCCGAGATGTAGCCCCGGTCGAACTGCATGCCCTCGGTGTATTCCTTCTCGAGGCCGAGGCTCTGCCCCTCCTCGACGGTGATGACGCCGTCCTTGCCGACCTTGTCCATCACCTCGGCGATGATCTCGCCGACCTCGGGATCCGCCGCGGAGATGCCGGCGACGGCCGCGATCTGCTCACGGTTGTCGACGGCCCGCGACTGGCGCTTGAGATCAGCGACGACGGCATCAACCGCCTTCTCGATCCCGCGCTTGATGCCCATCGGGTTGGCCCCGGCACTGACGTTCTGGAG
>JAICUV010000060.1 GCA_025935655.1 Chloroflexota bacterium
AGCGCGCCCGGCGAGGCGTTGAGCTCGTATGACAGGCCGCGGGCGCCCATCGCGCGGTAGCCGCGCTTGAACGCCTCGGTGACCTCGGTCGGGTGGGCGCGGATGCGCACCCCGCGCACGAGGTCGGAGGCGGCGAGGTGGCGGTCCAGGTCGGCCTCGCCGGTGTCGGATTCCACGTCGCAGAACACGACGAGCGCGTTCGGGAACCCGAACTCCTTGTTGACGGCGTCCAGCCAGACGGTCTCCTCGACGGGGTCCGGCCCCGCGTAGGCCGCCTCGACGTGGACGCTCTTGATCACGTTGGCGCCGTAGAACTCCTTGAACAGGCGCCACGGGTTGCCGATCGTGGAGCGGATCATCTTGTAGTCGCCGAGCAGCGCGTTGTGACCCGGCCACCCCGGGTCCTGGAGCCAGTCGTAGTGGAACCGGTCCAGCTCCCAGAGGTGGTGATGGGTCTCGATGAACGGGATGCTGCGATCGACCTCGGTCACGTGAGCCCTCCTGCGAACGGCGTCGGGGACGCGCTACTGCCTACGAGACGCTGACGGGGACGTGCGCGCGGAGCCAGCCGACGCTCCGCTCGATCAGGGCAAGCTCGTCCACCGGGCCGTCTCCCAGCGACGCGAGCTCCACGCAGACCGGGCCGTCGAAGGCGGCGCGGTCAAGGATGGCGAGGATCTCCGGGAGCGGGCCGATGCCCTCCCCCAGCGCGGTGCAGACCGGTCCGCCCCACACGGTGGGATCGCCCGGTGCGTAGTCCTTGAGCTGCACGAGCAGGGCGTGCGGCGCGAGGGCGCGGGTGCCCTCCAGCTCGTCGTCGCCCACGCGGATGAGGTTGACGTTGTCGAGGCAGACGCCCAGGTCGGGGCGGTCGACGCGATCGAACAGGGAGAGGATGTCCGCGACCGTCAGGTCGCCGTGGTTCTCGAGGGCGAGCCGCACGCCGGCCGCGGCCGCATGGTCCGCGGCCCGGCGCAGGGGCCCGGTCAGCCGCTCGACGAGGACCTCGGCCGGCTCATCCCCGCGCGAGGCGGGGCTGCCGCCCGTGATCCGCAGGAACGGGTGGCCGAGCCGGGCTGCCGCGTCGATCCAGCGACGCAGCTCCAGCTCCGCGCCCCACGACCGGCCGCCGTCCAGCCCGTGAAAGCGACCCGCGGGCCATGGGTGGCCCCACGAGAAGCCGACCCGGACCGGCCCCGCGGCCGCCGCGAGCGAGTCGTCGAACGTCTCCGGCTCGGGCAGGTAGCAGGTCTCGAGGAACAGCGCGTCCACCCCCAGCGAGCGCGCGTGGGCGAGGGCCGGTGCGGGCTCGAGCGGCCACGGGTCGGCGACGGGAGCCTCGCCCGCGCGGGTCTCGCCGTACCGCCGGTGATACGAGTAGCTGTCGATGCCGACCTGCATCCGGGCCCTCGTGACAGGATGGGGCTCGCGCGCGTTGCCGCCGCGGGTGGGTGCATGGTAGCGTGTTGCTGGAAACGTCACCAGCCCGGACCGCACATGGCGCGCCCGGCAACCCGAGGGAGGTCCGCGTGATCCGAGTCGAAGGCCTGGACGGGCGCGTTGCGGTGGTGACCGGAGCCGCGCGGGGCATCGGGCAGCGGATCGCGGAGGTGCTCGCCGGGAACGGGGCGCTGGTCGCGGCGCTCGACCTCCACAAGCCCGAGCACGAGGGGATCCTGGGCATCGAGTGCGACGTCTCGGACGAGGCCGCGATCGCCGCGGCGTTCGACGAGGTCGAGGCCAAGCTCGGGGTCACGAGCGTGCTCGTCCTCAACGCCGGCATCTTCCCGATCATGCCGTTCGAGCAGACGTCGCTCGAGCTGTGGGAGCGGACGCTGGCCATCAACCTGACCGGCGCGTTCCTGGCCGCCCGCCGGGCGATCCCGGGCATGCGCGAGCAGGGCTACGGCCGGATCGTGGGCATCGGCTCGTCCGCGGGCAAGGCCGGCGGCGCGCGCTCGGTCGCCGCGTACGCCGCGTCGAAGGCCGGCGTGATGACGCTCATGAAGTCGATCGCCAACGAGTACGCGAAGGACGGGATCACCGCGAACGCGCTCGCGCCGGCGCTCATCGACACGGAGATGATCGCGAACACCCGCGACCTCGTGTCGCGGATCCCGGTCGGCCGGTTCGGCACCACCGACGAGGTCGCGGCGCTGGTGGCGTTCCTGTGCTCGGCGCACGCCGGGTACATCACGGGCGAGGTCACCGACATCAACGGCGGCTTCCTCATCGACTGAGGCAGCGCGATGACCCCGGCCGAGGTCCGCCTCGAGCGCCTCCGCCCCGCCCGCATCGACGCCGCGATGGCCCGCGCGCCGATCGCGTGGGTGCCGCTGGGCGCGCTGGAGTTCCACGCGCCGCACCTCCCCAACGGGACCGACGGGTTCACCGGCCACGCGGTGGTGGCGCGCGCCGCGGAACGGATCGGCGGCGTGGTGCTCCCGTGGTCGTACGTGACGATGGGCACGCTCGCGCTCCCCTGGTCGTTCCGCTACGACCCCGCCACGGTGACCGACGTCCTCCGTCAGACCCTGCGCCAGCTGCCCGCCCACGGCGCGCGCCTCGCCGTCGTCCACACCGGACATGCGCCGCTGGACCTCATCCACGCGATCAAGCGCGTGTGCGCGGAGGTCGAGGTCGAGGGCTCGGGCATGCGCGCCTACGGCCTGTGCTACCTCGAGCTCAACGCCGCCCTGGGGACGGGCCTGGGCTCGGACTGGCCGGTCGCGGTCGACCACGGGGCGACGATGGAGACGTCGTGGATGGAGGGCCTCGAGCCGGGCCTCGTCGACGCCGGCCTCCTGCCCGACGACCCGGACGCCACCACGACGGGCGTATACGGCCCCAACCCGCGGTTCACCGCGGACGCGGCGCGGGGCGCGGCGCAGGTCGACGCGGCGGCCGCCCTCCTCGCGGAGCGGGCGGGCTCGCTCCTCGCCGGCGGCGAGCTCGACACGTACGCGGACCTCCGCGACTTCGTCTCCCGCTACTGGCCGGAGCCGCTCGCGCTCGCGGCACGGGCGGGCGACGCGGGCACGGGGGCGCTGCTCGTCACCAACACGGGGCCGGTCTCCCGGTACCTGTCCGCGGTCCGGCTCCGGCTGGACGGCGAGGAGATCCCGGCCGCGGCCCTGTCGCTCCGCAACCCGACGATCGGCGAGACGGGCATCGCGGTCCGGGGCGACGCCCTGGGGCCGGAGCGCGGCTTCTACATCCGCCGCAACCAGACGGCGGAGGTCACGCTGCCCACTCCCCTCGCGCCGGGCCCGCACGACGTGGAGCTCGCCCTGGGGCTCGCGGGCGTCACCGAGGCGGTGCTGGCGGGATCGGTGACCGCCGGCTGATGGCGGACGTCGTCCGGACGGTCCGCGGCCCCGTCGAGCCGTCGGCGCTCGGCGTGACGCTGATGCACGAGCACGTGTGGATGGACGCCGGGCCGCTGCTCGCGGTCCACGCCTATGACACCGCGACCGAGGTCGGGTCGTGGGACGCCGCGGTCGCCGCCGAGGCCCGCTGGAACCCGGGCGTCCACCCCGACAACTACCGGCTCACCGACGAGGACGCCGCGGTCGAGGAGCTCACGCCGTTCCGCGCGCTGGGCGGCGGCAGCGTCGTGGACCTCACGCCGCCGTCGCTGGGCCGCGACCCCGAGCGGCTCGCCGCGATCAGCGAGCGGACCGGCCTCCACGTCGTCGCGGGCACGGGCCACTACCTCGCGGCGACGCACGAGCCGTGGGTCGCGGAGGCCGATGACCTGGCGCTCGCGGGTCGCCTGGTCTCGGACGCGTGCGACGGGCTCGCGCCGTCCGGGATCAGGCCAGGGATCCTCGGCGAGATCGGGACCTCGGACCCGGTGGCGCCGGCCGAGCGCCGGGTCCTCCGCGCGGCCGCGGCCGCAGCGCAGGAGACCGGGCTCGCGATCTCCGTCCACGTCCATCCGTGGGGCGGCGAGGCGCCGCTCGTCCTGGAGCTGCTGGAGGCCGCCGGGGCGGACCCGGAGCGGGTCGTGCTCGGCCACCTGAGCACCGCCATCGGCCGGCCCGACGAGCTGCGCGGCCTGCTCGACCGCGGCGCCGTGCTGGGGTTCGACCTGTTCGGCTTCGACCACTCGCTCCTGGGCCCCGGCCGCTGGGCGCCGTCGGACCTCGACGTCGCCCGGATCGTCGCGATGCTCGTCGCCGAGGGCTATGCCGCCCAGCTCGTGCTGAGCCAGGACGTCGGCGTGCGGACCCGCTACCGCCGCTGGGGCGGCTGGGGGTACGACCACCTGCTGCGACACGTGACGCCGCTGATCCGCGAGCTGGGCGTCAGCGCACGCGACCTCGACCAGATGCTCATCGGCACCCCGGCGCGGCTCCTCGCCGTCCCCGCGTGACCACGACCACCCTTAGGAGGCACCCGTGACCCGTTTCGATCTCGTGGTGGCGGGCGGCACCGTCATCGACCCCGCCAGCGGTCTCGAGGACCGGCGCGACGTGGGCATCTCGGACGGCCGGATCGCCGCGATCGAGCCGCATCTCTCGGGCGGCGATGCCGCGAGTGTCATCGACGCCACCGGGCGCTACGTCGTGCCCGGGCTCGTCGACCTCCACGTCCACGTCTACCCCGGCGTGGCCGACCTGTCCGTGGCGCCCGATCCGACCTGCCTCGGACGCGGCGTGACGACGGCCGTCGACGCCGGCTCCGTCGGCGCCAACACCTGGCCCGGGTTCCGGCGCTGGATCGTCGACCCGTCGCGCACCCGCGTGCTGGCGTTCCTCAACATCAGCCTCCTCGGCCAGGTGGACACCCACCTCGGCGAGCTCCACGACCTGCGGTTCGCGGACCCGGAGCGGGCGGTCAAGGTGGCCGTCGCCAACCCGGACGCGATCGTGGGGTTCAAGGTCCGGCTGTCGGGCACGCTCGCGGGCGACAACGGGCTGGAGGGACTCCGGCGCGGCGTCTGGGCCGGCCGCGCGACGGGCCTCCCCGTGATGTCGCACATCGGCGGCACGCGGTTCGACATCGAGGCGGCGCTGGCGCTCATGGGGTCGAGAGACATCGTGACCCACGCCTTCACCGGGTGGAACCCGGGCGGGATCGTCTCGGACGCCGGCAGGGTCCTGCCGGGAGCGCTCGACGCGCGGGCGCGCGGCGTCCGCTTCGACGTCGGCCACGGCGCGGGATCGTTCTCGTGGGCGACCGCCGAGGCGGCGCTCGCGGACGGCTTCCTGCCCGACACGATCAGCACCGACCTCCACCGGTTCAACATCGCGAGCCCGGTCGGCGACCTCGCGACGACGATGTCCAAGTTCCTCCACCTCGGGCTGCCGCTGCCGCAGGTGATCGCGATGACAACGAGTGCCCCTGCGTCGTCGCTCGGCGTGCCGGGTCGCGGCCTCGGCCGGCTCGAGGTGGGCGGGGAGGCGGACCTCACGGTGCTGGCGATCGAGGAGGAGCGGCGCGACCTGCTCGACGCGCTGGGCGTCGCCCGGACCGTCGACCGGCACCTGGTCCCGACCGCGGTCGTGCGGGCGGGTCGCGAGGTCGCGATCGAGCCGCGGGTCACGGAGCCGCCGGCCGGGATCTCGCCCGGCTGATCGCGGGCACGTCCGATCGCCGGCACGACGGCTCGCGTACCGCCGACCGGTCAGCCCGCCGGCGACCCGGTCGCGCGCGCCGCCTCCCACGCCTCGCGGGTGATCGCGTACTCCACGTCGCCGTGCTCCTCGCCCTCGATCCGGTCCGGCCAGGGCATCGTGAACCGGCGCACGAACCGGAGCCCGGCCTTCTCCATGACCCGGCGCGACCCCACGTTGACGGTCATCGTGGTCGCGTAGACCCGGCGCGCGCCGAGCTCGACGAACGCCTTGTCCACCAGCGCCCGCGAGCCCTCCGTCGCGTAGCCCCGGCCCCACGCCGCGCGGAGCAGCCGGTACCCGAGCTCCGGCTCGTCGGGCGGGTCGCCCTCGTTCGGGCGGAGGTGGAACCAGCCGAGGAAGGCCCCCGTGTCGCGTTCGATGGCCGCCCAGAAGCCCCACGCGTCGCCGCGGTCGTAGTAGGCGAGCCACCACGGCAGGTAGTCGTCGCGCATCTCGTCGCGCGGCGTCGGCCGGCCACCGGTGATGTAGCGCATCACGGCCGGGTCCGCGTCCAGCGCCACGAGGTCGTCCAGGTCGTCCGGGGTGAACCGGCGCAGGATCAGCCGCGAGGTCTCGAGGTAGACGTGCACGGGCGGATGGTACGGCCCGCGCGGCGAGGATCCCTCCCCTCTCCCGTCAGGCGCCGACCCGGATGATCGCTCCCTCGTCCGCGCTGCGGTACATCCCGTCGAGGATCTCCACGACCTTCGCGCCCAGCGCGGCCGGCGACGGGTTGGCCGTGGTCCGCCCGAGCACGAGGTCGACGAGGCGGTCCGTCACCCGCTCGAACGACCACAGCACGTCGTCCTCGGACAGGTCGACCGTCACGTCGCCCGATCCCGTGGACCGCGTCACCCGTGGCGCGGTCATGTCCAGGACGACCTGGCCGCGCTCGCCGGTCACGCGGATCCGCAGCTGGTGGACGTTGCCGAACGCGCCGTACGGGAGTGAGGCGCCGCCGATCGACGCGATCGTGCCGTCCTCGAACCGGACGGCGATGACGTCGTGGAGCTCCACGGCGGAGCCGGGCGATGCGGTGAACGCAGCGACCTGCGACGCGCGCAGCCCGGGCACCAGCCGGAGGACCAGCCCCAGCGCGTGGGTCAGCTGGCCCTGCCCGTAGCCGCCGCCCGAGATCGACGGGTCTGACCAGGTCTCGGTCCGCGGCAGCGGGGCGCCGGCGTCCGCTCCGACGTACGTGCGCCCGTCGAGCAGCAGGTCCCGCACGACCGTGCTCATCTCCACCGACACGTGCTCCACCCGGCCGATCCCGTCGGGGCCGCCGATGAGCCGGTGGGCCTGCTCGCTGATGCCCATCTCGTTCCACGCGTAGCACAGGACGACGTGGACGCCGCGCTCGCGGGCGCGCCGCTCGATCGCCCAGGCGTCGGCGGGATCGATCGTGAACGGCTTCTCGGCGAGGACGTGGATGCCCGCGTCGATGGCCGCCAGCGCCTGCTCCGCCCGCAGGTGCACGGGGCCCGTGAGGGCGACGATGTCCGGCCGCGCGGCGATGACCTCGTGCCAGTCGGTGGTGGCGCGCGGGAACGCGAACCGCGCCCGGATCTCCTCCAGCAGCGCCTCGTCCCGGCGGCTGACGATGTACGGCTCCACCTCCGGCCGGCGCAGGAAGGCCGGGATGTGCGCCGCGACCGCCCATGTCCCGGCGCCGATGACGCCCAGCCGGAGCCGGCCGCCCTCGCCGCCACCGGGGAGCGCGCCCTGGACCTCGCTCATCTGCGCATCCTCCTGTCCGCGATCGGGGCTGGACATGGTTCCGGCCCCGTTCCACGGGGAACGGGGCCGGTGGTCACGCGTCGCCTAGCAGGCGGGCGTGTCGGGGTACAGGGTCCGCACGTTGTCCTTGGTGACGACCTCGTGCTTGGTGAACAGGTTCTTCTCGATCGTCTTGCCGTTGAGCAGGTCGACGACCGCCGGGATGAGGATCGTGCCGTAGCGCTCCGGGAAGTACGCCGTGTCGGCGAGCCACTGCGGATTGCAGGCGATGTCCTTCCACGACGTCGGGTCGGCGCCCTGGCCGGCCAGCCGGAGCTCGCCCTCGCGACCCGCGGTGCGGGCGGCGGCGAACGCACCCAGCGACATGTCGTCGTTGAGGCTGAGGACGACGACGACGCCGCCCGGCTTGATCGCCGAGAGCTGGTCGCCGAACTTGGTCACGGCCTGGTCGGTCGTGCCGCCCACGTCGAGGCTCTTGAACTTCTCGGCCGGGATCTTGCCGCAGGCCTCCTCGAAGCCCTCGATCATGCCGTTCATGCGCGCGAGGGTCGTGGCGCCGGCGCCCTTGGTGTCGAGCGTGACGACGGCCTCGTAGGTGCAGTTGTTCTCGGCCTTGACCGCGTCGCCGGCGTACTTGCCCGACAGCTTGCCCGCGGTCTCGTTGTCGGCGCCCATGAAGGCGACCTCGCACGGGGCCTGGTGGATGTCGATCGCGATCGTCGGCAGGTCGCCGTAGCCCGCGCAGACCTCCTTGGAGCTGTCCTCGAACAGCTGGAAGTTGAGGACCGCCTGGACCTGCTGGACCTTCAGGTTCTGCGCGCAGGCCAGCGCCTTGGCGGCGTCGATCTCGGAGTCGCAGAACGCGATCTCCACACCCGCCTTGTCGGCCTCGGCCTTGATGTTGTCGCTGACGAGCTTGACGAACGGGATCGCCTCGCCCAGCGAGATGTAGCCGACCTTGTAGCTCTGGGCCGCGCTCGGCGAGGCCGCCGGTGCGGAGGCCGAGGCCGGCGGCGCCTCGCTGGCGGCCTGGGTGGCCGGTGCCTGGGTGGCCGCGCCGCCGCCGCACGCGGCGACGACGATCGCGGCAGCCGCGATCAGCACACCGATCCGGGCGATGCCGGACCGGGGGACGTGGTGTTGGGTCACGTGCTGTCTCTCCTCACGGTGATGGGCGGGCCCGCTGGCGCGGACCCCCTCTTCCCTCGACCGCCGCGGCGCGGCGGTCCTCAAGCCCCCTCGGTGATGCCCGACGTCACCCGGGCTGGTCGACGTGATGGATCGCCTCAGGCGTCCGCCCTGGTGAGGCGGACGCGCAGCCGGTCGACCGTGACCGCCCCCAGCAGGAGCAGGCCGTTGGCGACCTCGATCCAGAAGGACGGGACGTTGAGCTGGATGAGCCCGTTGGCCAGCACGCCGACGATGAGGACCGCGAGCACCGTGCCGCCGATGCCACCCCGGCCGCCCGAGAGGCTCGCGCCGCCCAGCACGACCGCGGTGATCACCGAGAGCTCGACGCCGAGGCCCGCGTTGGTGGACGCGCCGCCGACCTGCGACAGCCGGATGAGGCCGGCGAGGGCGACGCACAGGCTGGACAGGAGGAACGCGATCGCGACGACGCGCTTGGTCCGGATGCCCGCCAGGCGGGCGGCCGTGGGGCTCGCGCCGATGGCGTACAGCGACCGCCCGTAGACCGTGTAGCGGAGGATGAACCAGAACACGATCACGGCGGCCGCGAAGATGTAGACCGGGACCGGGATCCCGGCGACCCGGGTGATGCCGAGGTCGCCGAAGTCGTCGATCCGGATCGTCTGCCCGTTCCCGAGCACCTTGGTCAGGCCGCGGAAGATGGCCAGCGTCCCGAGCGTGGTGATCAGGGCGTTGATGCCGATGACCGTGACGCAGAACGCGTTGATGGCGCCGATGAGCAGCGTGCCCAGCACGGCCACGATGAACGCCTGCCCCAGCGGCAGGTTGCCCGACCACGGCACCTCGGTGCCGCCCGCCCCCGGTGCCAGCGCCGCGACGGCCATGAGCATGCCCACGAAGCCCGCCGCCGAGCCGACCGAGAGGTCGAACTGGCCGGAGATCAGGAGCAGTGTCGCGGGACACGCGATGATCCCGACGACCGCGACGTTCTGCAGGATGTTGACGATGTTCTCGGTGTTGAGGAAGAACGGCGACGCGATCGAGAAGAACACGAACAGCACGCCGAGGACGACGACGAGCGCCGCCGTCTCCGGGACCGAGAGTCCCCTGCCCTTCCGGGCGGCGGCGGCTGCGGCGGGCGCGGCCGCGACGGCGCCGGTTCCCGAGGCATCGGGCACGGGCGGCACAGGATCCTGGGTGGTCACGACGCGCTAGCCTCCGGACGCTTCGAGCAGGCGGCCGCTGGTCACAGCCGGCCCCGTGAGTTCGGTCACCATGCGGCCCTTGGCCATCACGTACACGCGATCGGCGACCTGGACCGCTTCCTCGTAGTCGGACGTCGCGATGAGCACCGCGACGCCGGCCTCCGCGAGCTTGCGCAGCGCGGCGTAGATGTCCTGCCGCGCGCCCACGTCGACCCCGCGGGTGGGCTCGATGAGCACGAGGACGTCGGAGTTCCGCTCCAGCCAGCGGCCGAGCAGCACCTTCTGCTGGTTGCCACCCGACAGCGTCCCCATCACCTGGCGGGGGTCGTTGCGCGACCGGATGCCCAGGCGGTCGTGCCAGCGGCGGTACGCCTTCGACTCGGTCGAGCGTCGCAGGAACCCCATGGTGGACAGGCGCTGCCACGACGCGACGGCGACGTTCTCCGCGACGGGCCGCACCATGAACGCTCCACCGGCCTTGCGCTCGGCGGGCAGGAAGCCGACGCCCTTGTGCACGGCCGCGACAGGCCCGCTGAGCGTCACGGCCTCGGCCTTGATCTCGAGCGCGCCGGCGGTGATCGGGTGGAGGCCGTAGGCGCTCTCGCCCACCTCGGCGGCCCCCGAGCCGAGCTTGCCGTAGATCGCGACGATCTCGCCCTTGTGGACGTCGAGCGAGATGTCCTCGAACTCGTTGCCGGACGCCGCGCCGCGCCACCGGATGGACGGCGCGACCTCGTCGTGCCGCGGGAGCGGCTCGGGGCGTGGCAGCTCCTCGAGGTGGCGCCCGACCATCGCCTCGATGAGCGACGACCGGTCCGTGTCCTTCACCTCCGCGAGCAGGGCGGTGGACCCGTCGCGGAGGACCTGGACCTTGTCCGCGATCGCGAACACCTCGTCCAGCCGGTGGGTGATGTAGATGATCGCGACGCCCTGGCCGCGGAGGCGCCGGATGAACGTGAACAGCCGATCGGCCTCGTGCTGGGACAGGGCGGCCGTGGGCTCGTCGAGGATCAGCAGCCGGGCCGAGCGCGACAGCGCCCGGGCGATCTCGACGATCTGGCGCTCGCCGACTCGCAGGGTGTCGATCCGGGCCTGGGGGTCGATGTCGACCTCCAGCTCCCGGAGGATCTTCGCCGCGCGGCGGTTGACCTCGCCCCAGTTGACGAGCCCGCCCCGGTGCGGGAGGCGCCCCATCGAGATGTTCTCGGCGACCGTGAGGGTCGGGGCGTCCTGGAACTCCTGGAAGATGATCGCGACGCCGAGACGCTGGGCGTCGATCGGCGTCAGCGAGCTGTAGGGCGTGTCGTCGACGATGACCGCGCCGCCGTCGGGCGTGTAGTCGCCGGCGATGATCTTGACCAGCGTGCTCTTGCCGGCACCGTTCTCGCCGAGGAGGGCGAGGACGGAGCCGCCGGCGGCGTCGAGGTCCACGCCGTGGAGAACCTCGACACCGCCGAAGGACTTGCGGATCTCGCTCGCCCGGAGGGCGAAGGCCATGGGTCGTCGTCCCTTCGGTCAGGGCTGCCCGATCAGCACGCGGGGGTGTCGGGGTAGATCGTGCGGATGTTGTCCTTGTTGATGACTTCGTGCTTGGTGTAGATGTTCTCGGGGATGTCCTCGCCCATGAGCTTCTTCACCATGTTCGGGATCAGCAGCGAGCCGTACCGCTCGGGGTAGTACGCCACCGTCGCGATGTAGTTCGGGTTGCAGGCGATGTCCTTCCAGGCGGACGGGTCCGCGCCCTGGCCCGCGTAGTACAGGTCCTTCTGGCGGCCGAGCGTGTTGGCGGCGCCGATGGCCCCGAGGATGCCGTCCTCGTTGATCGCGACGACGATGATCCGGTCGCCGGGCAGCGCGCCCAGCAGGTTGGTCATCTGCTCCAGCGCCGGGTCGGTGCGGTCGGCGCCGTCGAGCACGCGCTCCTTGGCGGCCGGGATGTCGCAGGACTCCTTGAAGCCGTCGCGGAAGCCGCCCATGCGGTCCGTGTTCGCCTGGCCGGACGCCGTCGACTCGAGCGACACGTAGGCCGTGTAGTCGCAGTTCCAGGTGTCCTTGGCGTACTTGCCGATCGCGGCGCCCGCCATGCGGCCGGCCTCGCGGTTGTTGGCGCCCATGAACGCGACCTGGCAGGGCGGCTGGATGATGTCGATCGCGATCGTCGGCACGTTGCCGTAGGCGTCGCAGATCTCCTTGGAGCTGTCCTGGAAGACCTGGAAGTTGAGGACGCCCTGGACGCCCTGGACCTTGAGGTTCTGGGCGCACTCGAGGGCCTTGGCCTGGTCGATCTGCGAGTCGCAGAACGCGAGGTCCTGGCCGGCGTCGGCGGCGGCCTGCTTGATGCCGTCGGAGACGAGCTTGACGAACGGGACCGAGTCGCCGAGGGAGATGTAGCCGATCTTGAACTTCTGGGCGGCCTGGGAGGCCGGTGCCTCGCTCGCGGCCTGGGAGGCCGGGGCCTCGCTCGCGGCGGGAGCGCTCGTGGGGGCGGTCGTGGCACCCCCGCCACCGCACGCTGCGGCGACGACGGCAAGGCTGGCGAGCAGCGTCGCAAGCCGGATCCCGGTCGACCCGGGCAGGTGCAGGGACACGTCGACTCCTCCATGCGCGGCCCAGGATCGGCGGCGCCGGAGTCCAGCAACAAACATTACTGGAAACGTTCGCCGTGACCGCCAGCGGACATTACCGGGCCGCTTCTCCGGGTGTCAAGTCGGACGCGGGACGGGGTCGGCCAGGAGGCGCCGCCGTTTCCGGTCACGCGCGCCGGGGCCTCAGCGCCCGCCCGGCCGCTCCGGGTCGCGCGGGTGCTGCGCGAGCGGCTGGACCTCCACGATATCCAGCCACGGGAACATCGGCAATGACGCGAGCACCGCGTCGAGCGCGGTGGCGTCGGCCGCCTCCCAGATCCCGTAGTTGGCTCGCCGGCCGGGGATCCGCCACAGCCGCCGGAGGATGCCGGCCTCGGCGAGCTCCTTCGCGCGGACCGTCTCCGCCGCGCTCAGCCGGGCGAACTCCTCCCGGTCCCCGTCGGGCGGGAAGCGGATCTCGATGTGGACGAGGAACTCCATGCGGGCCACCTCCAGGCTGCCGGGTCGACAGCCCGGAACGCTCCGCTATCATACGGCTGGAAACCTTTGCACCCGCGCCGTCCGGGCGCGCAAGATCACGACCACGGGCGCGGACCCGGGGCCCAGTTGCACGGAGGCAGGGATGGCGCGGATCGCGATCGAGATGCCGAAGCTCGGCTACGACATGGAGTCCGGCAGGATCGGCTCCTGGGTGAAGCAGGTCGGTGATCGGGTCGCGCGCGGCGACGTCCTCGCGGAGATCGAGACCGAGAAGTCCACCGTCGACATGGAGTCCACCGCGGCCGGGACGCTCGTCGAGATCGTCGCCCAGGCCGGCGCGGAGCTGCCCGTGGGAGAGGTCATCGGCTACCTCGACGACGAGGCGTGAGCGACGTGGTCGACGGCCGCACGCCGGTCACCGCGTCGCCGATGCGCACGGCGATCGCGCGGCGGATGGTCCAGAGCAAGCAGCAGGTCCCCCACTTCTACGTCACCAGCGAGATCGAGATCGACGCGCTCGCGGCCGCGGCCGAGCGGCACAACGAGGGCCGGACGAAGGCGGAGCGCGTCACGCTCACGGCGTATCTCATCCGGGCCGTCGCAACGACGCTCGCCCGGCACCCGGAGTTCAACGCCGCCTGGAACGGCGACACGCTGGAGCGCTGGGACGCGGTCAACGTGGGCGTCGCGATCGCCGTGGACGACGGCCTCATCGCCCCGGCGCTGCTCGACTGCGCCAACCGCGACGTGGACGACCTCGCGATGGGGCTCGCGGACCTGTCCGCGCGCACGCGAGCCGGCCGCCTCAAGGCGCCCGAGATGACCGACGGCACGTTCACCCTGTCCAACCTCGGCATGTTCGAGGTCAGCCAGTTCACCGCGATCGTGACGCCGCCCCAGGTGGCGATCCTCGCGACCGGGCGCGGCTACGAGCGGCCGGTCGTCCACGACGGCCAGGTCGTGATCCGGCGCGTCATGCAGGCGACGATCTCCGCGGACCACCGGGCGGTGGACGGCGCCGGCGCCGCCCGTTTCCTCGGCACGCTGAAGGACCTCGTCGAGGCGCCCGGCGGCTGGGCACCCGGCGCCGAGTAGGCGTCCCGTGGGCCTCCTCGCCGGCGCCGCGCGCGTCGACATCACCCCGCCCCTGCCCGTCGATCTGCTGGGCTACGTCCGCCGCGCGAAGGCCGCGCGCGCCGTCCTCGACCCGCTGCTCGCGACCGCGACCGTGCTCCGCGGCGGCGACGGGACGAGCGTCGTCATCGTCGCCGCGGACGTCGTGGGCCTCACGACCGAGATGAGCGACCGGATCCGCGCCCGGGTCGCCGCCGCCGTGTCCTGCCGGCCGGAGGAGGTGCTCCTCAACTCCTCGCACAGCCACGCATCGCCGTGGCCCGGCGCGCCGGTGAAGATGGGCGGCGAGTTCGACGGCTGGACCGAGCTCGAGCTCCGGTGGTGGGAGGCCGTCCCGGACCTGTACGCGTCCGCGGCGGTCCAGGCGGCGGAGCGCGCCGTCGAGGCGCGCGTCTCCGGCGGCGTGGGGCGCGTCAAGGACGTCGCCGTCAACCGCCGGGAGCGGACGTCCGACGGCCGGACGATCCTCGGCTGGAACCCCGAGCTGTTCGTCGACGAGAGCGTGCCCACGCTCCGGATCGACGCGCTCGACGCCCCGGCGGACCGGCCCGCGCCCATCGCGACCGTCGTCGGCTTCGGCTGCCACCCCGTCGTCGTGGGGCCCGAGGTCCCGCTCGTCGGCTCGGACTTCGTGGGGCCGCTGCGCGAGCTCCTGGACACGAGGCTCCGGCGCGGTGGCGTCACCGTCTTCCTCCAGGGCGCGGCCGGCAACGTCCTGCCGCTCGAGGCGTTCCGCGACGAGCCGGGTTCCGCCACGGGCGTGGGCGAGCGCCTCGCCCTCGAGGCCGCGCACGCGGTCGCGGACCGCGATCCCC
>JAICUV010000195.1 GCA_025935655.1 Chloroflexota bacterium
GAGGACGCGATGCGCCGCGGGCTGCGGGTCGACGACTTCGCGCCCCGGCTCTCGTTCTTCTTCAACTCGCACAGCGACTTCTTCGAGGAGATCGCGAAGTTCCGCGCGAGCCGCCGCATCTGGTGGAAGCTGATGAGCGAGCGCTACCGGGCCGAGAACGAGCGCTCGACCTGGATGCGCTTCCACACCCAGACCGCGGGCGTGTCGCTCACGCCGCAGCAGCCGCTCAACAACCTCACCCGGGTCGCGACCCAGGCGCTGGCCGCGATCCTCGGCGGGACCCAGAGCCTCCACACGGACGCATACGACGAGGCGCTCGCCGTGCCCACGGCGGAGGCGGCGCTGCTGGCGCTGCGCCAGCAGCAGGTGCTGCTCGAGGAGACCGGCGTGGCCTCGACGGTGGACCCGCTGGGTGGATCGTGGTTCGTGGAGGCGCTCACCAACCGGGTGGAGCGCGAGGTCTGGCGCTACCTCGACGAGATCGACCGCCGCGGCGGCATGGTCAAGGCGATCGCGGAGGGCTATCCGCAGCGCGAGATCGCGGACTCGGCCTACCGCTTCCAGCGCGAGTTCGACGCGGGCGAGCGGGTCATCGTCGGCGTCAACGGCTACACCAACGCCGAGCCGATCCGGGTGCCCGTCCTGTCCGTCCCCGAGGGCTCAGAGGAGCGCCACCTCGCGCGGCTCGCGAGGACCCGCGCCGAGCGCGACAACGAGGCGGTGGCGGCGGCGCTCCAGGGGCTCCGCGAGGCGGCCGCGCGGCCGGGCACGAGCGAGACGAACCTCATGCCCCACTTCATCCGCTGCGCGGAGCGCTATGCGACCCTTGGGGAGCAGACCAGCGTGCTGCGGACCGTGTTCGGCGAGTACCGCGAGCCGGTCGCCGTCTAGGCGCGGGATCGCGCGCTCGCTCAGTCGGCGTCCTCGGGCGCGCCGTCCGACTCGTCGGGCGGGCGGTGGGATCGGGCGAAGGCGAGGGCGTCGGCGACCGACGGCACGAGCTCCTCCGCGCCGACGGCGTCCCGGATCCCCGGGTGCGCGACGATGCGCCCACCCACGACGACGGGGACGCGGCGACCGCTCGACGCGATCCGGACCCGGCGGATGCTCTCGGCCAGGTCGCCGACGCGGGCCGGATCGGAGGCGCTGAGCGCGACGAGGTCCACGTCGTTGCGGCTCACGAACGCACCGAGGTCCTCCGCGGGAAGGTCCGCGCCGAGGTTCGCGACCGTCCACCCGTCCTCGGCGAGCACCTGCTCGAGGCACACGAGGCCGATCATGTGCTGCTCGCCGGCGACGCCCGCGAGGACGGCGACGGGGCCGATGCGGTGCTCGGGCCCGAGCTCGGGGCGGATCCGCTCCAGTGCGCGGAGCAGCGTCCGCGAGGCGAGGTGCTCCTCCGCGACGGTCCACTGGCCGGCGGCCCAGCGGTCGCCCACGAGCCCCATCGCGTCGCGGAGCAGGCCGTCGAAGACGTCCGCCCGAGTCGATTCCGCGAGGGCGTGGCGCAGGGTCCAGGCCGCGAGCTCGTCGTCGCCGTCGGCAAGCAGGCCGGCGAGGAGCTCCGGGGACAGCGAGGCCGCGGGCACGTCATCGGCGGATGACGGGTCCACGGGCGGGAGGCGGATCGGCAGGTCGTCGCTCACGGCCGGACTCTAGCGCACCCGGCCACCCGGCCGCGGGTCAGGATCCGTCGTGGTACCGCCAGTACGCCGTCGAATCGAGGCGCAGCGGCGCCCGGTAGATCCGAACCATCCACGCAAGGCCGACGAGCATGACCGCGATGCCGCCGAGCGGGAACAGCGGCATCGGCGGATCGCCCCCGAACGTCGGCTCCGCGGCCGCAGTCAGGACCACGGCGACCGCGGACACGATCGCCGCGATCGCGACGGCGAACTCGATCCGCGTCGCCCACCAGCCGGACGTCCGGTCCACGAGCACCAGCGTGGTTCGTGCGCGTGCCACCCGCTCGCGCAGCGCCCGGCTGCGATACCGCCACCGCGCCGTGCCCCGGACGAGCGGTCCCGTGTCCAGGCGCCGGTGGATGACGAAGGCGAGGGCGAGGCAGTACGCGGTCGCCACGGCGATGGGCACCCAGTCCGCCAGCATGGGCTCCCGCCGGTCGAACATCGGCAGCAGCCATCCGGCCACGATGCTCGCGAAGTCCGTCATCACGCCGCTCCCCGCTGCGGGCCGGTCGACAGCCGGCCGTGGGTCGATCGTACGCCGACCCGCAAGGGGCGACTACGATGGCGGCATGTACCTCGACGCCCTCTCGTTCCTCGAAGACGAACGCGACGCCTTCCGTCCCTACGAGGCGCTCGACGCCCTCACCGACGAGCAGCTCGACACGCCCGTCGATGCCGCCGGCGGGTGGAGCGGCCGCGACCTCATGGGTCACATGATCGTGTGGCAGGAGGTTGCCCTCGACACGGCGAAGGAGCTCGCGGTGGGCGAGCACAGCGCCACCATGGACCGCCTGGAGGCACAGTGGGACTCGGCACCGGATGCCGGCGACCGCATGAACGCCGCCGCGATCGATCGCTTCCGCGCAATGCCGATGGACGAGGTCCGGCGCCTGTTCCGGACCGTGTCCGGCGAGCTTCGCGGCTACCTCACCGTCGTCCCGGAGTCGCGCTGGATCAAGCACTCGACGCACCAGGAATGGTTCTTCGGCGAGACCATCGAGCACTACGAGGAGCACGCGAAGGAGCTGGCCGCCATCCTCGGATCCGTCTGAGGCGGCACACCCACCAGGAGTCCAGGCTGCCGGGCCCGCGACCCGGACGCGTCCAGACACGGGAGCACGACGATGACCGTCCCAGCCACCGCCGCGCCCGCCGCCTCCCAGGGCAGCCAGCGCCTATCGATCCTGCTCGCGATGGCGATGTTCGTCCTCGTGGTGGACACGTCGCTGATGAACGTGTCGATCTCGGCGGTCGTGGCCGATCTCGGCACGACCGTCAGCTCGGTGCAGTCCGCGATCGCGCTCGAGGCGCTCGTGTCGGCGGCGTTCATCCTGATCAGCAGCAAGGTGGGCGACCTCATCGGCCGCAAGAAGGCCTACGTCCTCGGCCTGCTGGGCTACGCCATCGGTGCGCTCGCGATGACCGTCGCCCAGTCGATCCTGCCGGTGCTCATCTTCTGGGCGATCTTCGGTGGCCTCGGCGCGTCGCTCCTCCTGCCCGCGATGCAGTCGCTGATCCACGGCAACTTCGAAGGTGCGGCGCAGAAGCGGGCGTACGCGCTCGTTGGAGCCGCGGCGGCGATCGCCGCGGCTGTCGGACCGCTGCTCGGCGGCTTCGTGACGACGTTCCTCTCCTGGCGGGTCGGGTTCCTGCTGGAGGTCGTGATCATCGGCGTCGTGCTCTCGGGGATCGGCCTCGTGAAGGACGTGCCCTACACCGGCAAGCGCGGCATCGACCTGGTGGGTGCCGCGCTCTCGGTCGTGGGCATGGGCGGGATCGTCCTCGGCATCCTCGTGTGGCAGGAGGGCGGCGACCGAGTGCTCGCGATCATGGCGCTGGGTGCGGTCTCGCTCACGGCGCTCGGGTGGTGGCTCCTCCGGCGGAAGCGGGCCGGTCAGCTCACGCTGCTCGACCCCGACCTGTTCCGGTCCATCCACTTCCGGATCGGGATCACCCAGCAGATGCTCCAGCAGATCGCGCTGGGCGGCGCGATGATCGCCCTGCCGATCTTCCTGCAGATGGTCCTCGAGTACAACGCGCTCCAGGCCGGGCTGTCGCTCGCGCCGCTGTCGCTGAGCATGTTCGCGGTCGCGATCCTCGCCGGGCGGCGCGGCGGGCGCCGGCGACCGGCGGTCATCGTGCGGGCCGGCTTCGGGCTCCTGCTCGTCGGCATGGTCGCGCTCCTGCCGCTGGTCCCGCGGGTGGACTCCGGCTGGTGGCTCGTCGTGCCGCTCGCGATCGCCGGGTCCGGCCTCGGGCTGCTCGTGTCGCAGCTCAACAACTTCACGCTCGCGCCGATCTCCGAGGAGGGGATCAGCGAGGCGGCCGGCGTCAACTCCGCGGCCGGGTCCTTCGGCCTCTCGTTCGGCCTGGCGATGGCCGGCGGGCTGATGCTCGCGGCGCTGTCGCTCTCGTTCACCACGATGGCCGAGCAGAGCGCGGTCCTGACGCCGGCCGAGCAGCAGCAGGTCGCCGTGGCCCTCGAGGAGGATGCCCAGCTGATGAGCACGACACAGCTCGAGGCGATGCTCGCGGTCCAGCCGGACGAGACGGCCAGGGAGGTCGTGCGGATCAACACCGAGGCGCGCACGATCGCGCTCCAGGTCGCGCTGCTCGTGCCCGCGCTCGCGGCGCTGCTCGGCCTGCTGAACTCGCTGCGCATGATGGGGCTGCCCGACATCAAGCCCAGCGCGGACGTCGAGGGCATGCTCATGGGGTGAGGTCGGCCGGACGGGGGCGGGGGAACCGGCGGCACGGTCATCCGGGCCACCGGTCCGCGCGCGCAGGGAAACTCGACCCTGTGGTCCGACACGGCGCTCGCCCACGATGATGGCGATGCACCGCCCGATGACGCTCAACCACCTCTACCTCCGGGTCGCGGACCTCGCGGCGTCGGAGGCGTTCTATCGCCGGTACTTCGGCTTCACCGGTCCGCCGGAATGGCAGGGCGAGACATGCGTCATCCGTGACGAGGCCGGCTTCACGCTCGCGCTGACGCCTGATCCCGCGCCACCGGCGTGGCCGGACGGGCTGCACTATGGCTTCGTGCTGGACTCGGTGGCGGACGCCCGGCGGCTGCTCGCCCGGTTCCAGCGGGACGCCCATCCCGTCCACGAGTCCTACCTGGAACCCGCGTTCGTCGTGTTCAAGGTCCGCGACCCCGATGACTACCTCGTGGAGGTGGAGGCCGGCGTCCCCACGTTCCCGCCTGCCTGATCGCCGCGTCTCCGGCCCGACGTATGCTGGCGCCACCGCCCGTCCGCGGGCCGCCACGGAGAACCACCTGTGACAGCACCTCCCGGCTCCAACGGCCACGTCCCCGACGCGGACGCCGCCGATCCCGTCGACGAGGCCGTCCTGGACGCGCTCGACGCCGAGCCGCTGGACGCCGATGAGGCTGCCGCGGGCGCCGCCGCCGCCTCGGACGAGGTGGACGAGTCGCTGGACGAGCGGGTCGGCGCCGTGATCGACGACCTGGGCGGGGTGGACCGCCTGCGGGACCACGGCACCCTCGCGTTCGCCGCCGGCGACATCGTGTTCGCCGTCCTCACGGACGACCGGCTCGAGGCGGCGCTGGACGACACGGTGCTGAAGGCGGCGCTCCGGACGCCCGACACGGCGGCATCGCCGCGCGGCGCCGGGTGGATCGCGTTCGCGCCGTCGGCCGTGGACCGATACGCGCTGGATCGCGCCGAGGCGTGGGTGCGGTTCGCGCACCGGCGGGCCACCGGTCGCTGATCCCACGGCGCCCCGGGCGCCGGACACGAAGCGACCCCGGTCGGGGACCGGGGTCGTCGAATGCTTGCCGGGCGGACCCGGCGGCGGTCAGGCCTTCGGCACCGCGAGGCCCGTGAGCTGGAAGGCGGTCTCGAGCTGCTCGAGCGGGCGGAAGCCCACCACGCCCTGCGGCTGCGCACCCGGCTTGAAGTAGGCGATCGTGGGGATGCTCATGATCCCGAACGCCTGCGACAGGCGCGGGTTGGCATCCACGTCCACCTTGACGACATCCACGACGCCGTCGTACTTCTCGGCGAGCTTCTCCATCTCGGGGGCGACCATCTTGCAGGGTCCGCACCAGGCGGCCCAGAAGTCGACCACGACCGGCTTGTCGTTGTTCAGGACGAGCGCCTCGAAGGTGTCGTCCGTTGCTGCCTTGATCTCCGCCACGAGGCAGATCCTTTCTCCTGCCCTCGGGCAGGACCTCCCAACCCGGTCAGCGGGCGAGTGATTGAAGAAGCTGGCACGCCTCCAGGATGCGCGGATCCGAGAGGCGGTAGTACACCGTGCTGCCGTCCCGGCGCGCCGTGACCAGCCCGGCCGAGCGGAGCACCGAGAGGTGCTGGCTCATGTTCGGCACCTGGCACGCGACCCGCCCGGCGAGCTCGCCCACGGATGCCTCGCCACCGGCGAGGGACTCGAGGACGCACAGGCGCTTGGGGTCACCGAGCGCACGCGCGACGGCGGCGGACCGCTGCCGATCGTCCTCGGTGGTTGCCATGATGTCGATCACGGCATCCAGTCTCTCACTGGTTGCGCAAAGACGCAAGTCCCGATTCGCACGATCCGGCACGGCGTATCCTCCCGGCGATGAGCGACCGACCCGTCACCCTCGCCGGCATCCTGGAGACCCGCCTCCTGCTCGGCGACCGCGTCCACCACACCCCGATGCTCTCGTCCGAGACCGCGGGTCGCGTGACCGCCGCGGCGACCGGCGTCCAGCCGAAGGGGGGCCGGCTGTTCCTCAAGGCCGAGCACATGCAGAAGACCGGCTCGTTCAAGCCGCGGGCAGCCCTCGCACGCATCCAGTCGCTGACGCCCGACGAGCGGGCGCGTGGCGCGATCACGATCTCCGCCGGCAACGCGGGCCAGGCATACGC
>JAICUV010000364.1 GCA_025935655.1 Chloroflexota bacterium
GGACCGTTCCGGCCTCGCCGTCACCGGGTTCGCGACCGCGTATGTCGAGGTCCAGCAGCTGTTCGACACGGTGATCCCGTTCGGCGCGCACCGCTGCTACTGGAAGAGCCGCTACCTCTCGGGCCTGTCGGACGAGGCGATCGAGACGGTCGCCGCCCGCAACGCCGCGCCACCGTCGCCCAACAGCCTGTCGTCCATCTGGAACTTCGGCGGTGCGACCGCGGCCGTCCCTCCCGACGCCACGGCGTTCGGCGACCGGTCGATGCCGTGGATGGTCTCATTCGACGGGATCTGGACCGACGCCGACGACGACGACGCCAACATCGCCTGGTCGCGCGGGTCGTGGGAGGCGCTGTCGCCGTACGCGGCCGGTGACCGGATCTACCAGAACTTCCCGGGCCTGGGCGAAGACCCGGCGCTCATCCGACGTTCGTTCGGCCCGACGTGGGATCGCCTCGTGGAGGTGAAGCGCCGCTACGACCCGGACAACGTCTTCCGGTTCAACCAGAACATCGCGCCGGGCTGATCCGGGGCGAGTGCGCCGGCTCCGCGCCACGGCCGCCCGCTCAAGCGGGGTCGATGACGCGAGTGTCATCGTCGATGACGCGAGTGTCATCACGGCGATCGACTGTGTCGCGGCCGCCCGGGCGGGCGGGTCGATGCCGCGAGTGTCATCACGCCGATTGAGGACGCGCGACCGAAGGGCACCCATCGACCGGGCCGCGTGTCCCGGGCCTGCGGGCCGCGCCGACGGCGCTAGGCGACCGATGGCCCCTGTCGCGACGCGCGCCCAGCGGCGACAGTGAGCGTGGGTTCCCGGCGAACCGGGTTCACCCATGCACTGCGAGGTCAACGTTGCGGACGAACGGGGCGGGCGCGCCGGGCAGGATCGGGGTCGCGATCGCGATCTTCGAGTTCCCGATGCTCAGCGCCGGCTACCGGGCGATCATCGATGCCGAGCCCGACCTCCACGTCGTGGGCGAGGTCCCCGACCGCGAGGCGCTGGACGCCACCCTCGCCGCGCTCCGGCCGGACGTGCTGATCGCGGAGTGCCCACCGCTGTCCTCGCCCGGGTCGAACGCCTTCGGCACCATCGAAGCGTGTCGGGCCGGGTTCCCGGGAACGAGGATCCTGGGCCTCGAGACTCGTGGCGGCAGCGAGCAGTTCAGCCTGGCGCTCAAGGCGGGCGCCGACGGGTTCCTCTCGCGCGAGTCGGAGCCCGTCGACATCACCAACGCGGTCCGCTCGGTCTGCCGGGGCCAGACGTACGTGTCGCCGGCGATCGTCACCCGCATGGTCAACACATACGTGCTGCGCAGTCCGGAGGCGCCCCTCGAGGACGCGTACGCCGCGCTCACCGACCGCGAGAAGGAGGTCCTCCTGCTCGCCGCCGTGGGCCACACCAACCGCGAGATCGCCAAGATCTTCCACCTGTCCGAGCAGACGGTGCACAACTACCGCGCGAACATCATGGAGAAGCTCGGCTTCCACGATCGCCTGGAGCTGCTCAAGTTCGCGATCCGGCGCGGCATCGTCTCCGTCGCCGACCTCTAGTCCGCACCACGCGCGGGACCGCGCCGCCGCAACCCGCACGGGTGGGACCTTCGGCGGGCGTCGGGCAGGACGCTCCCCGCCGGGCCCGGTGCGGCGGCGCACCCCGAACCGCCCGCCAGTACCAACGGGCCGCTACCGGGCGAGCCCCGCGTGCCGTATCCCTGTCCATGCATGCAACTCGACCCTCGCGGCTCCATGTCCGTCACCGTGGGCGCGCCGTCCACGGCGTTCGCGTGCGCGCGACGCGCGCGCAGGGGACCGCCGCGATGCGCCTGAGGGTCGCCGGGCTCGACCCGAATCCCGGCTCCCCGCTCATCGCGGTGGAGCGCCGGACGGCGCTGCTCCCGGTCTACACCGCGGCCACGGTCGCGGTCGGTCTCACCGCGCTGGTACTGGTCACGCTGTTCGGGACGCTCGCCGCGCCGATCGCGGTTCCGCTGGTCGGTGACGCCTGGGCGCGCCCCGCGGGCGTCGTCCTGTGGACGCTGTTCGGGCTTGCCGGCTCGCTCAAGGTGATGCGCGGCCCGTCCGGGCACGGCGTGCTCACGTTCCACCTGCCGTTCATCGTGGCGGCGATGGTCCTCGGCGGGCCGATCGCGGGCGGCTGGGTGGCGTTCCTCTCCTCCATCGAGCGCCGCGAGCTCAACGGCGAGGTGCCGTGGTACGGCGCCGTCGCGAACCACGCGGGCCTCGCGCTCGCCGCGATCGCCGGGGCGCTCGTCGCCTCCGTCCTCGTCGGGGCCGCGACCGCGATCGGCGTGCCCGAGGGCTCCGGCCTCACGCTGGTGGGCGCCCTGGTCGCCACGCTCGTCTACACGGCCGTCTCGACCGCGATCGCCGCGGGTGTCGTCGTCCTCCGGGACGGACTCACGCTGCGCGAGACGCTCCACGTGTTCGACCGCTCGTTCCGGGGCACGCTGCTCGCCGAGAGCGTCCTGGGCTGGGTGTTCGTCGTGACCTGGGTCGCGGTCGGCTGGTGGGCACCGGCCCTGTGCGCGGTGCTCGCGCTTGCGCTGTGGCGGACGAACGCCGCCGAGGCAGAGCGGGATCGCGACGAGCTGACCGGGCTGCTCAGCGGCAAGGCGTTCGCGCTCCGGGTGGCCGA
>JAICUV010000035.1 GCA_025935655.1 Chloroflexota bacterium
CCGGCGTCCGCGCCCGGTGACGCCTTCGCCGACACAGCGGCCGGCCCGAGCGCGAGGTCGGACGAGCGCCGCGGCACGATCGCGAACCGACGGTCGGTTGCCGTGGGGTAGGGCCGCTTGACGATCCCGGTGACGGTCGCGCTCCGGCCCTCGATGACCGAGCTGCCGGCGATCCCGCTCCCGGCGAGGCCGCTGAGCAGGACCTTCGTGGAGCCGGACGTCGCGAGCTCCGCCGTCCAGCGGTCGCCGCTGCGATGGACGTCCGCGATCGTCCCGGTGACCCGCACGAGCCGCCATTCGGTGGCCGCGGTCGGGGAGCCCTTGAGCGCGTGCGCGACGGGCGTGCCGGTCCCGATGGCGCGTGCCTCGGTGACCTTGAGGCGTGGCGCCCCCCAGGCCTTGCCGACCACGCCGGTGAGCCGGACCCGCGTGCCGAGCCGGAGCCGGGCGTCGGGCTGTGGGAGGTACGCCTCGATCGCGCCCGTGGCGTCCTCGACGATCGTCCGGCGGCCGCTCGCGTCGAGGAGCGAACGCTCCACGGTGAGCAGCCCTTCCACGGTCACTGTCTCTCCCTCCCTGGCGCGGGCGGAGGCGATGGTCCGGACGACCGTCGCATTGCCGCCGGCCGAGGGCGACGGCGTTGGAGAGGGAGCGGTCGATCCGCTGGGCTGCGTGAGCCCGATGATGTCCGCCCGGTCGCGGATCCAGACGCGATATCCGTCGAGTTCGCCCTTGCCCGACGCTCGCTGGCCCACGATCCCCCGGAACGTCGCCGTCGCGCCCTTCCGGAGGGCGGAGGCATCGAGCCTGGCGCTCGCGTCCGCCTGCACGCGCAGCGTCGCGCCGTCGGTCCCCGTGATGGTGAACGTGAGGTCGCCGCTGGTCGCCTTGGACGCCGCGGCGGCGATGGCGCCGCTGATCGTCACGAGGCGGCCCTCGGTCGCCTCGTTCGCCTGTCCGGCCGTGAGCGTGGTCGCCGCGGGGAGCGTGCCCGTCCCGAGGATCGTGATCCCCGAGGCGGGCGGCCGCAGCTCCGTCTGGCCGTACGGATCGGCGACGGGGCCGCGGACCTCCAGCAGCGTCCCGCGGGGCATCGCCGGGAGCCCGTCCGGCACGCGGATCGGGAGCCCGCCCGTGGCATCGGCGATCACGATGAGCGGCGGCGTCCCGAGGCGCCCGGCCTCGGCGACGACGACGCCACGGGTGAGCGCCTGCGACCCGACGGGGACGAGTCGCGCCGCGGCCACGGTCATCGGGGCGGCCGTCGGCGTCGCCGAGGGGGCGGGCGTCGGGGTCGGAGACGGCGCGACCGTGGGCGTGGGGGTCGGGACGGGCGAGTCGGACGGATCCGGCGTCGTCGAAGGCGTGGGCGTCGGGGTGGGTGCGACGGACGGCGTCGGAGCGATCGTGGGCGTGGGCGTAGGCGACGGCGCCGCCTGCCGCTCGAGCTCGCCCGCGAGCGTGGCATGGAGGCGATAGCCGGCGGTTCCCGTGCCCGTGCTGTCCCGCTGCCCGAGCGGCCCGCGCGCGACGACGACGTCGCCCCGCACCGGCGCGAGCGACCCGAGCGCGGCCGGGCCCGCGATGACGCGCACGGGACCGGTGCCGTCGTCGATCGTGATGCCCAGGCCGTCGGAGAGGGTCGACGGGGCCTCGGTGACCGTGCCCACGAGCTCCAGCCGGCGACCCTCGGCGGGCTCCGACGCGGCACCGGTCGAGGTGACCTGGGCAACGGGCAGCGGGGCGCTCCCGGTGACCTCCACGTCCGCGGCGGCGACGCGGAGCGTGCGCTGGCTGAACCGTGAGTCGAGGGTGCCCGGGACGCGGATCGTCGTGCCCGCAGGGAGCGGCACGGCGAACGCCACATCCAGATACAGGTCGATGCCGGCGGTGCCGTCCTGGACGAACCCGCTGCGCGCCGACTCGAGGGACCCGAGCGCCGTCGTGAGCGTGCCCTCGATGGTGGCGCTGGCGCCATCGGGCAGTGCGCGCACGGCCTCGATCGTCAGCGCTGCGATCGGCGTCGGAGACGGGGTCGGCGGGGGGGTCGGGGACGGCGCCGTCGTCGCGGTCGGCGACGGCGTGGGGTCGGGCGTGGGAGGCTCGGTCGGCAGCGGCGTCGCGGTGGGCGACGGAGTGGGCGTCGGGGTCGAGGTCGGCACCGGGGTCGGCGTGGGCGCCGGCGTCACGGTGGGCGACGGGATCGGCGTCGGTGTGGGGCCCGGCGTCGGTGTCGGGCTCGGCGTCGGTGTCGGGCTCGGCGTCGGTGTCGGCGTCGGCGTCGGCGTCGGCGTCGGCGTTGCTGTCGGCGTGGGGACGGGCGTCGCGGTCGGCGCTGGGGTGATGCTCGGCGTCGGAGACGGCACCGGCGTGGCGGTCGGGGAGGGCGTCGGCGAGGAACCGGGCGCAGGCGCCGACGCGAGGTTCTGCGCGACCGGGGCCGCATTCACGACGAAATCCGTCGCGTTGTCGTTCGTGTCCGCGCCGTTGCCCGCCGACCCGCCGGGCCGGCGCTCGATCGAGGAGCCGGCGGCGGGCGCGGTGGCCGCCGTGCCCTCCACGAAGGTGTTGGTGGCATCGCCCCAGCCCACGGCGTCGATCGCCGTCCCGCCCGTCGGCCGCAGGACGATCGACCCGCCCGTGGCAGCGAGACCCCCCGAGTACACGATGTCGGCAGACGAGGCGTAGATCCCGAGCCCGTTCGCCAGGAGGAGGTGTTGGCCGGGCTCCAGCAGGGACGACGCGGTCCAGCCCCCCTTCTTCGTCACGGTCGCGCCGGAGCTGGTCACGTACGCCACCTCCAGGCCCGTGAGGTCGAGCGTCGTGGCGGACGCGTTCGTCAGCTCCACGTACTCGTCGGAGGCGGACACGCCGCCGGTGACGACCTCGGCGATGAGCAGGCCCGTCGACGGCGGCCACGCGACGGACGCGACCGGGAGGCCCGTGAACCGGGGGATCGCGGCGGGGCCGGCGACGCCGCCGAGCAGCAGGACGACAACCATCGCGGCCAGCACCGCGATCCGGGCACGCGCCATCGAGGACCTCCGGGCGGGAGTGATCGGCGGCGGGGGACATTCGGCGGCGGGCCACCCGCGGAGCAGGCGGAGGCGCATCCTACGGAGCGCCGCTTATCGGCCACTCACCCGCGAATCCGGGTTCCCGGTACGATGCACCGGCCGCGGCGTCATCCCGCGCGGCACCCGTGCCCGACAGGAGGAGTTCGTTGGCCCGCGCCAAGCGCACCGATCGCACCGAAGCCCGCCGCCGTCACCGGGAGGAGCAGGCCGCGCTGGGTGTCGGCGCCGCCGAGGCGACGCTGGACCCGACATCCACGTCCACCGCCTCCAGGACGGACGCGAAGGCCGCGCCGCCGGCCCAGCCGCGCCCGGGCATCACGACGTCCCTCCGGGGAGCCTTCCGGCCGCTCGATCTCGCGGGCGACCTGCGGGCCCTGCCCCGCCTCCTCGTCCACTGGTCGTTCTGGGGACCGGCCCTCGCGATGCTCGCGACGACCATCGTCTACATCGCCCTCGCCCAGGGCCGGACGTCCACGACGCCGTCGGACACCGTGTGGGTCGTCGTGAACCTGGCGTTCCAGATGTTCGTGTTCCCGCTGCCCGCGCCGGCGGGCGCGGCGTTCATCGCCGGATTCGGGGCCCCGCGCGCCTCGTGGCTCATCGGCCTGATCATCGGCGTGCTGTCTGCCGCGTGCTTCGCCGTGATCCTCTCGACGACGGCCTCGACGCTGACCACCGCCACCCCGACGGTGGACGTCCGCTCGCTCGCGCTCCAGGGCTTCCTCGTGGCGCCGGTCGGCTCCGCGCTGTTCGCCGCCGCGGCCGCCTGGTACAAGCGGTTCCTCAACCTCGCCAACCCCAACCGGAACCAGCGTCGCGGCCCGCCGGCCGCGCGCCCGGTGCACGGTCGTGGGGACATCAAGCGGGACCGCCTCAGCCGGTCCTGAACCGGGACCAATCCGTTCGCGCGGCGCGCGCGAACACGTGGTCGGACGGGGTTCTCGCCCCGGCGTCGGCGGCCACGTAGCGGAAGCTCGGGCCGCGCCGGGGCCGCCGACGGCGGGGCGAGGGCTCCAGGCGTCCCGGCGGCGCGGGTTCCTCCTCTTCCTCGCCCGCGTCGCCGCTTTCCTCCCGGTGACGGTTGCCTTCGGTGACCGCGCGTCCGTCCTCGTCAGCCCAGCCGGCGCATCCCGGCCTGCCCCATCTGGCGGACGCCCTGCGGCGCCTCGGGGCCGCCCGCCCCGTTGGCGGCCTCCACGAGCGGCGACACCGACCGTGCGACCACGTTCACCACGTTCCCCTCGCGCTGGAGATCGCCCTCCACGAGCAGCAGCGCGTGGCGCCGGACGACGGACCGCAGCCGCTGCCACGTGTCCGGCCAGAGCGTGACGTTGACCATCCCGGTCTCGTCCTCGAGCGCGAGGAACACCGTCCCCCGGGCCGTCATCGGGTGCTGCCGGGTCACGACCAGCCCGCCCAGTCGCACCGGACCCGGCCGCCGGTCCGCGAGCGCGGCGTTGGGGACCGCGCCCAGCCGGTCGAGCGCCCCACGGAACAGCGACACCGCCTGCCGCCTGGCGTCCAGCCCGACGACCGCGTAGGCATCGCCCAGGCGTTCCGGTTCGGTCAGCGCCGGCAGCGACGGCGCCTCGGTCGCCGGGAGGCGGAGGTCCATCGGCCGGCCGGCCGCCTTCTGCCGGCCGCGTCCACGCACCGTCCGCCCGTCGACGCGCCCCTTCGTGGCGCCCGCCACCTCGCGCAGCTGCCACAGCAGCTCCCGCCGCGGCCGGCCGAGCGAGTCGAGCGCGCCGGCCCGGATCAGCCGCTCGATCACCTCCTCGGACAGGCCCGTCCGCTCCACGACGTCCGCGAGCCCCGTGTACGGCCCGCGCGCGAGCTCCGCGTCCAGGCGAGCCTCCATCTCCTCGCCGATCCCCTTCACGAGGTGCAGCCCCAGCCGCACGCCCCAGCCGCTCACCGGCTCGGCGGCCCAGCGGTCGCGCGAGGCGGCGCCGGGGATCACGCACGCGGACGAGCGCACGGGCCGCGGCCGCGTCGCGATCCCCGTCCCATTCGGCAGCGGCTCGCCCGGGTCGTCGTCGTGTGACCCGTCGTCGCCGGCGGTCCCGGCCATCGCCCAGCCCGGCCGGCCCACCCACTCGGTCGTCGTGCGATAGGCACTCCGGTTGACGTCCACGGGGAGGATCGCGACGCCGTGGCGCTTCGCGTCGTTGACCAGGACCTCCACGGGGTAGAAGCCCATCGGCTGGGCGTTGATCAGCCCCACGGTGAACTGCGCGGGGTAGAACAGCTTGAGGAAGCTGGACTCGTAGGCGGTCCGGGCGAACGCGGCGGCGTGGCTCTTGGCGAAGCCGAAGCTGGCGAACGCCGCGCACTGGCGGAACAGCTCCTCCGCGTCGTCGCGCGGGACGCCCTGGTTCGCGATGCAGCCCTCGACGAACTCGACGTGGAGCTTCTCCATCTCGCGCGTCGAGCGCCACGTCCCCATCGCTCGCCGGAACGCGTCCGAGCCCGCCGGCGTGAACCCCGCGACGTGGATCGCGATCTTCATCACCTGCTCCTGGTAGAGGATCACGCCAAGGGTGTCGTGGAGGATCGGCTCCAAGCTCGGGTGGAGGTACTGCACGGGCTCGAGCCCCTGCTTGCGGCGCAGGTACGGGTGGACGGCGTTGCCCTGGATCGGGCCCGGCCGGATGATCGCGACCTCCACCACGAGGTCGTCGAGGCTCGCCGGCCGGGACTTCGGCAGCGTCTGCATCTGGGCGCGCGACTCGACCTGGAACACGCCCACGGTGTCCGCCGCCTGGAGCATCTCGAACACCTCGGGGATCTCCTCCGGGATCCGGTCGAGGTCGAGGCACACGGCGCAGTCGTGCTCGATGAGCTGGACGCACTCGTCGATGGCGGCGAGCATCCCCAGGCCCAGCAGGTCGAGCTTGATGAGCTTCATCGTCTCGACGTCGCGCTTGTCGTACTGGACGACGACGCGGTCCTTCATCGTCGCGCGCTCGAGCGGCGCGATGTCGATGAGCGGCGCCGCGGTCACGAGCATCCCGCCCGAGTGGATCGAGAGGTGGCGCGGGAAGCCGTCGATCCGGGCGCACAGCTCCAGCCAGCGCTCCCAGTCCGAGAGCCCGGCAACGGAGCCCGCATGCCGGCCCTCGTCCGCCGGACGCAGCTCCGCGACCGGGGCGAGCCGGGCGACGCTGGAGCTGCGGTCCCTCGTGGCGGCGACCGCCTCCCGGGCCCGGGCCCGCCGCTCGGCGTCCTCGCGGGCCCAGCGACGGGCGGCAGCGCTCTCGTCGCCCGGGCCGCCGCGGTCGTCCCCGGCATCGGTGCGCTCGTCGATGCGTCGGTCGAGCGCGGACACGCCGCCGATCGGGAGGTCGACGGGCGGGCGGGGATCCCAGCGGCGCTCGGCAGGGAGCAGGACGCCGCTGTCAGGGTCGATCCGGCGGGCGAGCTCGCGATCCTCGGCGGCCCGCTCGTCCTCACGGGCCCGGCGCGCCTCGGCGGCCTCGCGGGCGCGGGTGGCCGCCTCCGCCTGCTCGCGCGTCGGCCAGCCGCGGGCGACCTGGACCGGCGGCCCGTCCCGGAGCCAGCGGACGCTCACCGGGGAGTCGCCGGGACCACCCTTGTCATCGCCCGGCGCCAGCTCCCCGACCTGCCGCCTGAGCCAGGCGTCGGCCACGTCTCCGCCGATCCGCTCGCCGCCAGGCAGCCGCGTACCACTCCCCGTGGTGCTATCCAGCTGGCTCACGGCAGATCGGCCGGATTCGGGCTCATTCACCAACCCCCGTGGGACCTGCGCCGATGTCGGACGGATCGGCTGGATCGCACCACCCCGGGTGGTATCTGCCACAGGACGAGGCGCGGGCGACGGGCCTTGCTCCCCTCCCGTGCTCGCCAGCCGCCGTGCATCCTCGGGCCGGGCGAGCCGGCCATCCCCTCGTTCCGATGCCGGTCCCGGCCCCCCGTACCGGCCGCCGCGCGCGTGGTTGAGCTGGCCCATCGCGTCCGTGAGCCCGCGCTTCGCGGCCAGCGACGCCGTGCCGGCCACGGCCACCTCGGCCACGAGCCGCCGCGCCCCGCGCACCGCGTCGGTCCCGATCCCCTCCTCCGCCGATTCCCCCGGCCGCGCGAAGAAGCCCGCGAACCCTCCCTCGGCCTCGAGGTCCCGCCGGACCATCACGCTGTCGTACGTCTCGAGCGCCTTCGCCACGCGGTCCACGAGCGGCCTCGGGAACCCCAGCGCGGAGCCCACCTCGCGGACGGCGGACCGGGCCCGGTACGTCACGAGGTTGCAGACCATCCCCGTGTGCTCGGTCCCGTACGTCTCGTAGACATACTGGATGACCTCCTCCCGACGCTCGGAGGAGAAGTCGATGTCCACGTCCGGGTAGGCCGTCCGCCCCTCGTTGATGAACCGCTCGAACAGGAGCTCGTGGCGGATGGGGTCCACGCGCGTGATCCCCAGCACGTACGCCACGATCGAGTCCGCCGCGCTGCCCCGCCCCTGCGCCGGGATGTGGCGCGACTTCGCGAAGCGCATCAGGTCCCAGCAGATGAGGAAGAACTCCGCCAGGCCGGTCTTGCTGATCACCTCCAGCTCGTGGGCCAGCTGCGCGACGACCGCCGGCGTCAGGGGGTGGTAACGCCGCCGTGCCCCCTCCCAGCACAGCTCCGAGAGGTGCGAGAACGGCGTCTGGCCCTTGGGGACCGAGAAGCCGGGGAAGCGGTACTTCTCGAACGCGAGCTCCACGCGGCAGCCGGCGGCGATCTCCGCCGACGCCGCGATCCCCTCCCGCCAGCGCCGGGCGAGCACGGCGTCCGAGGCCGCCGTCACCGGGTCGCCGGGCGGCATCGCGAGCAGCTCCGCCGCTCCCTTGAGGAACGACTCGCCGTCCGGGCGACGCAGGTCCGCGAGCTCGCCCAGCGACCGGCCGTGGCGGATCGCGGTCAGGACGTCCTGGAGCTCCCGCCCCTCCGGGAGCGCGTAGTGGACGTCGTTCGTCACGAGGACCGGGAGGCTCGTCTCGTCCGCGAGGCGGGCGGTCTCCGACGCCAGCCAGTCGTCGTCGGGGAGCAGGTGGTGTCCGAGCTCCAGGACGAAGCCGGACGTCGCCGCGCCGTCGCCCACCCCGAACAGCGCCGCGTACCGCTCCGCGACCGCCCGAGCCCCCTCCCGGTCGCCGGCCCGGAGGCGTCTCGCCAGCTCGCCGTCCCGGCACCCGGACAGCGCCACGAGACCCTCGTGGTGCTCCTCGAGCAGCGCCTGCGTGAACCGCGGCACGGCCTTCGTCCCGGCGAGGTTCGCCCGTGAGACCATCCGGCACAGCGATCGCCAGCCCACGGCGTCCCGGGCGAGCAGCACGAGGTGGGGGCCGCGCTGCGGCTCCCCGATCCCCCGGTGGTCCTCCTTGACCACGGCCCGGTGGCCGGGGAGGCGCGCCCGCTCCGCCCTGGGCCGCACCGGCACGCCGTCGGTGATCGCCGGGGTCTCGACGACGGGCGGCGGCCGGCGGCCGGGTCGCCACGCACGCCGGCTCGGCACGACGAGCCCGCCCGGGTCCGGGACCGCCGCGTCCAGCAGCTCGATCTCGATCCCGACGACCGGGTGCAGGCCCGCCGCCTCCGCCGCCGTCGAGAAGCGGACCGCGCCGTAGAGGCCCTGGTGGTCGGTGATGGCGAGCGCGGACAGCCCCAGCTCCACGGCGCGCTCGACGAGGTCGTCCGGCGCCGACGCCCCGTCGAGGAACGAGAAGTGGCTGTGGCAATGGAGCTCGGCGTACGGCGGAAGGGTCGCGGAACCGGCCACGATGGGTCTCCGGGGGCAGACGACCATGCTAGAACATCTGTTCTGTTTATGCCACCTCGATCCGCCCCGGCGGTACGGGCCCGCCACGGGACCAGACCTTCAGGTCCTCCCCGATCGGGACCAAACGACGTGGCGGACGCAACCAAACCGGGGGACCATGCGTCTGATGCGCGTGATCGCCGATCCGACGCTCCATCCACGCCGCCAGCTCGCCCTCGAAGTCGCCGTGCGAGCCCTCCTCATCGCGGCCGTGGCGTTGCTGATCTTCGGAATCCTGCCGGTCATCGCGCAGGCCGCTGCCTGACCACATCCCGTTCCCGTCGGCCTGGGGGCTTGCTGGAACGTCTTCGGCGACGGCCGTCTTCCATGACGATCGTCGACCTGTCGCCGGGCGCTGGGCAGTCCGGCGACTGTGCGGGGGACCCTCGTCGCTGGGGCGGCGGGGGTCCCCGCTTGTTCCGGCTACGATGTCCCCGATGCAGCTGACCCGACACCCGCGACGCACCGTCATCGCCCTCGCGGTCGCCGCCACCCTGTCGCTCGCCGCCTGTGGGTCCGCCGCGACGCCGACCCCGTCCGACGCCGGCGGCAGCGCGCCCGCGGCATCGGTGGCCGCTCCGTCGGCCGAGGCGCCCTCGCTGACGCCGGTGCCCGGCGGCGCGTCGACGCTTCCCGAGCCCGTCCCCACGCGGATCGGCACGACCCAGACCGACTGGGGCGAGATCCTCGACAACCTGCCCGCGAGCTTCCCGGCCTACCCGAACGTCGAGCCGGCGGACATCCCGGAGGTCGCGACCGCCGCCCTGTCCGTCCCCGACGATGCCGCGACCGTGGCCGCCTGGTACCGCGACGCGTTCACGGCAACCGGGTACGGCGTGGAGCTGTCCGACCCGGCCGAGGACGGGAGCCGGGTGCTCGATGTTCAGGCCGATCTACCCGAGTGCCGGATCCAGATGACCTTCCGTCCGGAGGACGGATCGACGATCATTGCCATCCTGGTCGCCGCTGCCTGTGCGAACGGCACGGGCTGACGGGACCCCGAGGAGAACGACGGATGGAGCCGAAGCTGGGAGACTTCCTGGGCGCGGGCCTGCTGGCCCTCGTCCTGGTCGTGCTCGTCGTCGTCCTCGTCATCGCCGGCCTCTGACCCCCGGGCCCTCGGAGTCGGGCGTCTGCATGCGCCTCGTGCATGCGCATCGTTTCCGCGATTCCGCAACATCTCGCGCAGCTACGCCGTCTATGCTGGCGTCGACCGGCCGGGAGTCCGGTCACCAACCAGGGGTTCACCAGCGGTGCAGTCTGCTCGACCGCGAGATCTCGGGGCGCTCGCCCTCGTCGTAGGCGTGTTCCTCGTGCTGTTCGTGGTGTCGATCACGCTCGGAACGTCGGCGATCCGCTGACGGTCAGGCTCCGCGTCCCGGGCCGGCGTGCCGGTGTTGTTCGGCGTCCCCTCGATCTGGCCCCGAGCGGCATGTCGCGCGCCGGTCAGTCGTACACCCGTTCCAAATGCCAGGTGCCCGCGACCCGGTCCAGGTAGACGAGCGCGAGCCAGCTCCTCCCCACCACCTTGAAGTAGTCCCGCGCGATCGGCTCGCGCCACCATGATTCCTCCACGCGCCACCGGTTGCAGACCTCGACGGGCTCCCGGGTGCCGTTCCACGAGAAGGCGACGAGCCGGCCCGCGTCGTCCAGCTCGGCGTCGATCGCCGGGTGCTCGCGCAGGAGCCTGGTCATCGTCCCGGCTCCTCTCCCACCACCGAGGCGCCCGCGACCGACCGCCAGCGCCAGCGGCCCTCGGGGAGGACCGCCTCGGGATCGACGATCTCGACCCGCCTGACCCGGTCAGACCCGAACGCGATCGCGAGACGCGCGAGCTGCCACGCGAGCCGGGCATCGCGCGCGGCCTGGGGCACGAACAGCGGCAGCTGCTGGCCCGTCGCCGCTCCCACCAGCCCCAGCTCCAGCTCCAGGCGCGCCACCGCGGCCGGCGGCGGCTCGCGCTCCAGGCGCGCGAACAGCAGCCGCTCGATCGCCTCCGCGTCGCCCGTGGGCTCCGGGAAGCGCTGCTCGATCCGCAGGTGCTCCGGCGTCCCCCGTCGCGCGAACGCGAGGTCGTGCGTGACGACGAGTCGCGCAAGTCCCGCCGCCTGGCCACGCGCGTGGAGCTGGTCCGCGAGCGCGGCCGCGAGCCGGTGGAGCACGAACCGGACGGCATCCAGCCCCTCCACGGGCGGGTCGAGCGGCAGCCCGAGCGCCATCCGCTCCGGCGTGCGCCTCGGCCGGAACCGCTCCGTCTCCTCGCCCCGGGCCCGGGCGTGGAGCCTCGCGCCCTCGTCCCCGAACCGGGCGACGACCGCGGACCGGGGCAGGTCCGCCACGGACCCGATCGTCCGCAGCCCGAACCGCGCCAGCCGCGACCGGATCTCCGGGTCACGGGTCAGGAGACGCGCCGGGTACGGGGCGAGGAAGGACGCGTCGTCGCCGGGCGGGACGAGGATCGGGGCGCCGCCTTCCGGGGCATGGGCGGCCGCGACGCTCGCGGCGAAGCTCGTGCCGGCGATCCCGGCGCGCGGGCCGCCGGGGAGGACCGGTGCCAGGGCGCCGTCGATCCGCTCGACGAGGCGCTCCTCGATCCCCCACAGGCGGGTCAGCCCGTCGACGTGGACCGCGATCCGGCCGAAGCCGGCGTCCGTGACGTCGCTGGTGCCGGCGATGCCGGGGCTGAACGCGGCGAGCCGCTCGCAGGCGAGCTCGACGGCGTCCCGGTCCGCGTCAGGGTCTGGGTCGAGGAAGGTCGCCTCGGGCGCGAGCCGATGAGCGCTCCCGAGCGGGATCCCGCGACGCACACCGAGCGCCCGTGCGAGCGGGTCCGCGTCGAGGACGATCCCGTCCGTCCAGGGCTGACCGCCGAGGACGATCGGGCCGGACGGCACCGAGCCGGAGGATTGTCCCGAGGCCGCGATCCGGCGCAGCGCCAGGCGGAGGGGCAGGTGGGGCCAGAGCAGGTGCAGCAGGCGCATGGGTATCAGGCGATAGGAGGGGGCCTTTCAGGCGGGCGATGGGCGGTGGTGGTGCGGCTGCCGGCCGCGTCGGCGGCGGTGCCGTGACCGGGGACGGTGCCGCGTCCCCGGGTGCCGGCGATGGACGGATGCCCGGCGGTGCGGCCGGCGAGGCGAGCCCGTCGAGCAGCGGGGCACGGACGAGACAGGCGTCCCGGACGCCCCCGTCGGCATAGAGGATCTCGAGGTCCGCGCGACGGCCGGGCGGCCCGTACCGGTTGCGCTCGATCGAGACGGCGCTCCGGCGCCCCACCACGTCCCGGCCCAGCCGGATCCAGCCCGCCGGGTGGAGCTCCAGCCACAGGCCGCTCGCCTCCTGGACCGCGGTGGCGAGGCTCCGGCCCAGCGACAGCGGCTCCAGCACCACGAGCAGCGCGCCCGACCGCCGGGCGAGCGCCGCGAGCCGGCCGAGCCGGTCCCCCACCCGTTTCCCCGCGACCGCCGGGTCCCGCCCGTCCGGGAGGTCCACCACGAGCAGGTCCACGGTCCGTGCCGCGAGCAGCGACCCCGACATCGCGAGCGCCTCCTCGAGGTCCACTGGCGTCAGCACCACGAGCCACTCCGGGCGCACGCCGCGCGCGACGGCCTCCACGGGATCGAACGACCGGGCGAGGTCCAGCCACGCGACGATGGCGCCGCCGGCCTGGGCCTCGGCCGCGACCCGCAGCGCGAGCGTCGTCTTGCCCGAGCTGGCGCTCCCCCGCAGCGCGACGGTCGCGGAGCGCGGCAGCCCGCCGGTCCCGAGGATCGCGTCCAGCGCGGCGAACCCGGTCGGGACGATGCGCCCGTCCGCGTCCGGGGCGTGGGCGGCGCGCCGTCGCGGGGATGGGACGAGCGGGCCGGGTCCGGGGATCGGGTGGAGTGCCGGGGCGGCGTCCTCGTCCGGCGCCTGGAGGGGCTGGATCGCGCGGGCGAGCGCGCCATCCGTCTCCCAGCCGGGATCCGTCCGCATCCCCAGGCCGAGCTCGCCACCCCGTCGCGGAGCTGCGCTGCCCCAGCGCGCCTGGAGCGTCGCGAGCGCCTCGGAAACGTCGGATGAGCGAGCCATCGGACGTCGAACAATAGAACGGATGTTCTACTCAGTCAAGGTCCAAGGGTCGCGTTTCACGTCCCCGCCACGAGCACCATCCGCGGGCCGCGAACCTGCGAGCCGGGCCCAGCGCAGCCCGGCGTTGTCATCCATTCACCCCGTGGGTCGTATCGGGCACCGCCACCACCAGGATCGGTGAATCCACCGGATCGACGCTCGGTTTCGACCGTACCACCCACCCCACGGGTGGTAGCCAGCGCACGCTCGTCCAGCAGCCGCCCGGTGCATGGATGACGGCGCCGACGGCCCGCCAGGGGCGATACCAGTCGCCGGGCGGGTACCCGGTGGCAACGGCTCGGATAGCACCCGCCACGTGCATGAATGACCACCAGGGAGACCACGCCCGGCGCCGACGGGGGCGACGGACCGCGACCCCGGCGCCGACCCGGGCACGGACCGTCGGCGCGCGATGGTCGGAACCCTCACCCCGCCAACGCCAGCAGCACCAGCCCGCCCGCGAGCATCGCCAGGCCCAGCCACTGCGACGGCCGCAGCCGCTCCCCGAGGAACGCGACCGCGACGAGCACCACCAGCGCCGGCCCGAACGACGAGGCCAGGCCAACGAGCCACGTGGGCGCCACCTCGAGCCCGATCGTGTACGACACGAACCCCACGAGGTCGCAGGTCCCCGCCAGCAGCACGAGCAGCAGCGCGCGGCGCGTGAGCCCGCCCGGCGGACCCAGCAGCGATCCCATCGGCCCATCCCGGCGAGCGAGCGCGACGCCCAGCAGCATCGCCCCCACGGTCGCGTTCGTGAGCCGCGACCCCAGCATCACCGGGAGCCAGCCGTGGTCCTTGATCGGCCCCGCGAGGAGGATCGTGAGCACCGCGAACAGCACCAGCGTCACGAGCGCGATCGCCACACCACGGCCGACGAGCCGGGTCTCGCGCAGCGACCCGCCCAGCTCGAGGCCCGTGAGCACGATCCCCGCCGTGGCCACGAATGCCCCGAGGCCCTGCAGCGGGGCCAGCGACTCGCCCCGGAACACGACCGCGAGCACCACCGTGAGCCCGCCGTACGCCGCCACCACCGGCGAGACCACGCTGATCGGCCCGATCCGCAGCGCCGCATAGAACGAGAGGTACGCGGCCGCCGCCACGACGCCCAGCGCCAGCCCGATGACGAACCCGGGCAGCGCCGACGCCGACAGCAGCGACGCGTTGAGGATCGCGATCACCGCGAGCAGCACGAGGCTCGTCAGCTGGGTCCCCGCGAGGACGCCCACGCTGCCCACTCGCCGCGAGGCGAGGGCGCCCGAGAGGTCCGTCGCGCCCCAGAACAGGGAGGCGAGCAGGCCGAGCGCGAGACCGATGGGCATCGGGCGAGTCTAGGGAGCGGCCGGCTCGGCCGAGGGCTCGTTGCGTGCTACACTTCCCGGCCGGTCGACCCGGGCCCGCCCGGTGCGAGACCCGTGGGGATGTAGCTCAGCTGGGAGAGCACCGCGTTCGCATCGCGGGGGTCAGGGGTTCGAGTCCCCTCATCTCCACCATTCTCCGTGGGTCGGTTGGGCAGGTGGTGAGCCCAAGGGTCTGTAAAACCCTCGCCTTCGGCTGTGGCAGTTCGATTCTGCCCCGGCCCACCAGCACTCCTCGTGCGGACGTGCACCTCGTCGTCGAGGATCCCAGCGCGTTGGCCGCGGCTGGTCAGCCCAGCCCGGACGGCCGATGGCGTCGCCCCGGCACCCGGTCGATCAGGTGCTCCACGTCCAGACCGTCGAGCACCAGGGCATCGGCAATGAGGCGCCGATGGCAGCGCCACCACACCGTCTCGGCGCACATGATCGCGAGTCGCTCACCGGCCCTCGCTCGCCGTTCCAGCTCCGCCAGCGCGTCGCGGAACACCGGGCTCGACATGTACGCGCTGTACGCCGCGAAGGCGGGCTGGCGCCAGCCGCCGTGGGGCACCATCGCCCCTGCGACCGACCGGCGTCCCCCGAGCGCCTCGCCCCACCATGCATAGGCGATGCCGCGCTCCGGGAGGTCGATCGCGAGCCGCTCCCGGGACAGGTGCGGTTGTCGCCGGCCCGTCGGGTAGCGACGGACGTCGATCAGGGCCTCGACGTCGGCCGACGCGAGGAGAGCGGCGACCTGATCGGTCGTGCGCGTCCCGTGACCGATGGTTCGAACCACCGGCCGACCGCCGGCGGGGTCGGCGATGAAGTCCTCGGGAACCTGGTCCGGGCGCAGGGCGCGACGCGCAGACTCGCCAGCGAGCTCGATCGGTCCGATGGCCACACCTCGCCTCGTCTCGCTGTCCGTCATGGCGGCGACCGTCGGGGAAGGCTGCTCACCCGGCGTGCCCGGGTGCCCGACGCCCGGGCTCGAATCGTACGCGTGGCCGGCAGATCCACCACTCAGATGCCGACTGCCTGCTCGTAGTACATGTTGTCCTCGCGCGAGCCCCCCTCGCCGGCGCCGATGTCGCGGTAGTCGGCCACGAAGTCGACCCGCCGAAGCCACTTGACCATCTTGAAGCCGAGCTCGGTCTCCACCCGGAGGCGCAACGGCGCCCCGTGCGGGACGGGCAGCGCCTGGCCGTTCATCCGGTCGGCCAGGATCGTCTGGGGATGGCGCGCGAGGGCGATATCGACCGCTTCGTAGAAGGGCCGGCCAGACCGGTCCAGCTGGTATGAGTGGAAGACGAGGAACCGGGCGGCCGGCAATGGCCGGCAGGCGTCGAGGATGGCGCCCAGCGGCACGCCGCCCCACTCCGCGATGCCGCACCAGCCCTGGATGCAGTGGTGCTTCGTGATCTGCGTCTGGCCGGGCATCCCGCGGAGGTCGTCGAGGGTCAGGCTGAGCGGCGTCTCCACGAGCCCACCCACCTCCAGGCGCCAGTCGGCGAAGCCGTCCGCCGCCAGCTGTGCGTACTCGGGCGTGTCCGGCGGCTCGCCGTTGACGAGGAGCTGCGGCGAGATGCTGCTGGCCGGATAGTGCTGGCGGGAACGTGTGCGCACGGCCAGCGCCCGCATGGTCGGGCGGATGACCCGCCCCAGGGCGTGTTGGGTGGTCCGCGGCCAGCGTCGCGATCCCCAGGACGTCAGTGCGTAGGTCGCCAGCATCGAGGCGATCAGGGCCAGCCCGATGACGACGGCCGCACCCTGGTCGGCCTGGTGCTGTCCCAGGATGATGTCGCCCATGTTCCTGGAGAAGCCGGTCACCACGACCAGGAACGTGTGCACGACGATGAACGCGACGAAGGCGAGCAGGCCCAGGAAATGGAGGCTGCGCGCCCCCTGCCTGCCCCCGAAGAGGCGGCCGTAGCGCGGGAACTGCGCCTCGATGCCAGGCGACTGCGCCGCGCCCGTGAGGATCAGGAACGGCGCGAGCAGGAAGACCACGGCAGCGTAGGCGAGCTGCTGCAGCGGGTCGTAGGGCATCCCCGGGCTCGCGGACGGGACGTGCAGGCTGGCGTACGTCAGCGCGGACTGCCATGCGTCGGGGAAGATCGACCACGAGGTGGGGATGAGCCGCTGCCACTCCCCGCTCACGACGAGCAGCATGACGTACACCACGCCGTTGAGGACCCAGAACGTCGCCGCGGAGAAGTGCCAATGGCGCCCCAGTCCGAGGTTGTTGCCGCCCGGCTGGCCCAGCCACGCCGAGACGTCCCGCTCCTGCTCGAGCGCGGTCCACGGCCTGTCCGTGGGGATGGGCCGCGTGGCGAACGTGAGCCACTCCGTGCCGGGCGTCGAGTTGTCGTTCCAGTAGAGGCGCGGATACGCGCCCAGGATCTGGATACCGGCCCGGATCAGGAAGCCCAGGAAGAAGACGTTGATCCAGTGTGCCGCGCGCAGCCAGGCCGGGAAGTCGACGGTCACGGGGCCGGCCGCACGACGCCCCGGGTTGCTTCCTGCATCGGTGCCATGCGAACGAAGCTCCAGTCTCGTCAGCCTGCTGGCGCCCTCGCGGTGCGCCCCAGGCGGGTGCCCCGACAGGCTGTCAGGTGCGCGGCCAACCCGACTGTCATGTCGCTGACCCCCAGGACCCAGTCCTGGCCCGTTCCGGCCCCGATCCGCGATCACCGCGCATAATCGACGTGGCGAGCGCCACGACTGACGCGATCGACGGCGCCGCCGCAGGAGCACGGCCGAGACCCATGGGACTGTCAGCGCTGCGAGACGCGCGCACGGAAGGCGCGACCGCGGGCGAGGCGCGCCGTACCCCGGTCCGCGGCACGGGCCCCGGCCGATCCCACACGTGGTAGCGGCGGCATCGGACGGGGCGGTCCAGGGCAACCTGCTCCTGCTCGGTCTCCCGGCGGCCGATGCCGAACGCCTGGCGGCGCACGCGCATCGCGTGCGTCTCGACCGAATGGCGACCCTGATGACGCCCGGGAGCCCCATCAACTCCGTCTACTTCCCGGAGAGCGGGGCGTTGTCCGAGTTCGTCCTGATGGCCGATGGCTCGGCGGTCGAGGTCGGCTTCATCGGCAGGGAGGGCATGGCAGGCTGGCCGGCGCTGTTCGGCAGCCGCGTCAGCGGACTCTGGGTCGTGTGCCAGACGGGCGGGGTCTTCCTCCAGTTCGCGACGACCGATCTGGCCGCCGAGGTCGACCGCAACCCCGAGCTGCACCGACGGCTGCACTGCCATGCCGCCGCGGTCATCGGACAGCGCGCGATCTCTGCGGCCTGCGACCGCCATCACGACGTCGTCGCCCGCGCGGCCCGCCACCTCCTCGCCGCTCGCGACCTCGGTCTCGACGACGAGCTCGTCGTGACCCACGAGTTCCTGGCGCTGCGCCTGGGCGTGCAGCGGCCCACCGTCACGGTCGCGCTCGCCGAGCTGGAGCGCCTCGGGGCGATCACGCACGGACGGGGCCACGTCACGGTCGCGGACCGGGCGTGCCTCGAGCGGATCGCCTGCGAGTGCTACTGGACGACCCGGCGCGAGATCGGGCGCCACCTGGACTGGCTGCCCGCACCACTCGGCGCCTGGTTCTCGGATGCGAACGGCGTCACCTGAGCGCCGCCCGCCGTCCTCCGGCCTCTGTCTGCCAGCGGACAGACCGCCCCGCGAACGAGGTCCATCGTCGCGGTCATGGATGCGATCCCGAATGCCACAGGCGATGCAGGCGCGCTGGCCGGGTCGAGCGGTGACCGGCTCCACGAGGCCCTGCCGACACAGCCGACGCCGATGCGCCTGGACTACCGGACCGTCCTGCCCGAGGCAAGCCGGGCCCTGCGGGGCCTGGAGGAGGTCGTCGGGTCCAGCACCCTCGAGCCGAGGCTGCTGGAGCTGGTGCGGCAGCGCGCCTCCCAGATCAACGGCTGCGCGTACTGCCTGGACATGCACACCAAGGACGCCCGCGCCATCGGCGAGGACGAGCAGCGGCTCCACCTCGTCGCCGTCTGGCGAGAGGCACCGTTCTTCGCGCCCCGGGAGCGGGCCGCCCTCGCCTGGACCGAGGCGCTCACGCTGTTGCCCGAGACCGGCGCGCCGGACGATGTCTACGCGGCAGTGGCGCGTGCGTTCGATCCGGCCGAGCAGGTCGCGCTGACCCTCGCCATCGTCGCGATCAACGGCTGGAATCGGCTGGCCGTCGGCTTCCGACGACCGGCAGGCTCGTACGTCTCGAGCCGCCATCCCGGGTCGCCGGCGATGCCATGACGAGGAACAACCGCGGGCCACGAGGAGGCACAGCAATGGAACAGGATGACGCGCGCCTGCGCCGCGCACCGGTCGAGCGATTCGCCGGTCCCGAGCACGTCTACGACCTCGCCGAGCTCGCGGAGAGGCTGCGGGCGGAGCCCCACCCCGCCACCAACGGCCACCGCCAGATCACGATCGCCCACCACGGGTCGGTTGCGCTGGTCCTGTTCGACTTCGAGGCGGGCGGCCGGCTCCTGGACCACGTGGCCGACGGATTGGTCACGA